>NCJR01000376.1 GCA_002282555.1 Rhodobacterales bacterium 34-62-10 | reverse complement strand
TGCCCGACGACCGCGTCTTCGCGGCGGGCCTCTCCGCCGGCGGCGCCATGGCCGCCGTGCTGGGGCAGGCCTATCCCGAGCTGTTCGCCGCCATCGGCGTGCATTCCGGGCTCTGACTCAATCTCGGTGCATTCCTGGATTCCAACGGCAGCGCTTTGAGGGGAGGTGCTGCCATGGGCCGGATGCGATTCGGGCGCGCGTTGTCGCTCGCGGGACTTGTCGTCGAGGAGGTCGCCGTTGCGGACGCGGCGGTCGCCGTCCGGGCGCGAAGCCCCTCGGGGGAAGCGCATTGCCCTCTCTGTGGCGCGGTGTCTGCCAGCGTCCATAGCCGATACGAGCGCCGTCTCCTGGACTTACCCGCGCACGGGCGCGAGGTTGCGCTCACCGTTATCGTTCGACGTTTCCGATGCCGGACGGCGGGGTGTCGGCGCCGGGTCTTCGCCGAACGGCTCGCTCCTGGGACGGGACGCCCCTACGGCCGCCGCACGGAGCGCGCCGAGATCGTCGTGCATCATCTCGGGATCGCGCTCGGCGGCAGGCCGGGCGCGGCGGTGGCGACGCGGCTCTGCGTCAGGGCGAGCAAGGACACGCTCCTGCGCACCGTGCGACGACGGGCGACGAAGCCGTCGGAGGCCCCGCGGGTGATCGGCATCGACGACTGGGCTTGGCGGAAGGGACACCGCTACGGCACCGTGATCTGCGATCTCGAGCGGCGCGTGGTCATCGACCTCCTGCCCGATCGCGAGCCGGCGACGGTGGCCGCCTGGCTCTCGAGGAGGCCCACGATCGAGATCATCGCGCGCGACCGCGGCGGCGGCTATGGCGCCGCGGCGACGAAGGCTCTGCCCGCGGCGATCCAGGTCGCGGACCGTTGGCACCTGATGGAGAACGCGAGCGCGGCCTTCCTCGGCGCGATCCGCCGCAACATGCGCGAGATCCGTCGCGCCCTTGGGCAGGGAGCGGTTGATCCGGAGACGCTGACCGCCGCCGAGCGGATCCAGTACGACGGCTGGAAGCGGCGCGTCGACGGCGACGCCGTCGTGCTGAAGCTCCACGCCGACGGCGTGGCTCTGAAGGAAATCGCCCGCCGCACGGGCCGCTCGCGCAAGCTCGTCCGGAGCGTCGTACGGGGGGAGCGCACCGACACCTTCCGACCACGCGGCAACTCGCTCGAGCCCTGGCTCGACCGATTGGATGCCGAATGGCAGAACGGCTGCCGCAACGGCGCCGAGCTGTGGCGGCGCCTGCGCGCCGCCGGCTTCACCGGCTCTCTGCGGGTGGTGACCGAATGGGGGACGCGGCGCCGTCGCGACGATCGTGCGGAGGTTCCGCGCAAGTCTCCCGCCCCGCGCACCCTCGCGCGGCTGATGACGATCGCGCGCGACAAGCTGACGACCACCGAGGCGTTGATGATCGCGAAGGTGGAAGCCGCGGTGCCCACGACCGTGACCGCCCGCGACCTCGTCGACGACTTCCACCGGATCGTGCGGGAAAAAGACCACGGCGCCCTCGACGCATGGCTCGAGCAAGCGCTCCCTTCGACCCTCGCCGGCTTCGCTCGTGGGATCGTCTCGGACAAGGCGGCCGTGAAGGCGGCGATCGAGTTGCCTTGGTCGAACGGCCAGACGGAAGGGCAGATCTGCAAGCTGAAGAAGCTGAAGCGTCAGATGTACGGTCGTGGCAACATCGACCTCCTCGCCGCGCGGCTGATGCCTATCAGCGCCTAACCTGCACCGAAACTGCGACAGACCCGAAAAAGGACCCCGTTTTCGGGGTGATCGGCGTCCAATCGGGGGTCTGACGCAGTTCTGATGATCTGCGGGACCTTCAGGCGCCGATCAGCCTCGCTTCGAGCAGGTCTACCTTGGCGCGGCCGTACATCTGCCGCTTGACCAGCTTCAACCGGCTCACCTGCCCCTCGGTCTGGCCGTTCGACCATCGGCTGGCGATGGCGGCGCGCACCGCGGCGATATCCTTCGAGATCCCGCGGGCGAAGGACGCCATCAGGCTCGCCTCGGCTTTCTCCAGCCAGGCGTCGAGATCGTCCGCGGCCTTGGATCGGATCATCGCCTGGAACCCGTCGAGGACGAGCCGCGCCTCGACGAGCAG
>NCJR01000375.1 GCA_002282555.1 Rhodobacterales bacterium 34-62-10 | reverse complement strand
CTTCTTCAGGCCTTCGCGGTCACCATGGATCAGCGAGTGGTGCGCCCAGGTCACCGTGGTGCCCGAGCACAGCAGGATCGGCTCGCCGTCCTGTTCGCGGGCGTTCAGCGCCGGGAAACTGCCGACGATGCCCGCCTTGCACTGGGCAATGACCAGATCGGGGTTGGAAATGATGAACAAGGGCGATGCGACAACGGGGATCCGCAGCCCCTGCAACTGTGGTGGCAAGTGACGCATCAGAGCACCTCGAACAGGCCAGCCGCCCCCATGCCGCCGCCTACGCACATGGTGCAGACGACGTATTTCGCACCGCGGCGTTTGCCTTCGATCAGGGCGTGGCCGACCATGCGGGCCCCCGACATGCCGTAAGGGTGGCCGATGGAAATCGCCCCGCCATTGACGTTCAGCAATTCGTTCGGGATGCCCAGACGGTCGCGGGAATAAAGCACCTGCACGGCAAACGCCTCGTTCAGCTCCCACAACCCGATATCATCCATCTTGAGGCCGAATTTCTTGAGCAGGATCGGCACGGCAAACACAGGGCCGATGCCCATTTCATCCGGCTCACACCCCGCCACGGCCATGCCGACATAACGACCCAAGGGCGACAGCCCGCGCCGTTCCGCCTCACGCGCTTCCATCACCACGGCGGCGGATGCGCCATCCGACAATTGGCTGGCATTGCCTGCGGTAATGTAATCGCCCGTCGCAATCTCCAGCCCGTCCTTGTGCACAGGCGCCAGTTTTTGCAGATCGGCCAGAGTGGTTGAGGGGCGGTTGCCCTCATCGCGGTCCAGCGTCACCTCGACATCGCTGACGGCCCCTGTCGCCTTGTCCATCACCTTCATCACGGTGGACATGGCCACGATCTCATCATCGAACTTGCCCGCCGCCTGCGCCGCCGCCGTGCGCTGCTGCGATTGCAGGGCATAGGCGTCTTGTTCTTCCCGCGTCACGCCATAGCGCCGCGCCACCATCTCGGCGGTTTCCAGCATCGACATGTAAAGCGCGGGCTTATGCGCCTTGATCCAGGGATCGCCCATGCGGAAGCGGTTCATCTTGTCGTTCTGCACAAGGCTGATGGATTCCACACCGCCGCCGATGGCAATCTCCATCCCGTCGGTGATGACCTGCTTGGCCGCCGTCGCAATCGCCATCATGCCCGATGCGCATTGACGGTCCAGCGACATGCCCGCCACGGTGACGGGCAGCCCCGCCCGGATCGCCGCCTGACGCGCGATATTGCCGCCCGTCGAGCCTTGCTGCAAGGCGGCACCGATCACCACATCCTCGATCTCATGCCCCTCCAACCCGGCGCGTTTCACCGCATGGCTGATGGCATGGCCGATCAGGGCCTGCCCTTGAGTGTCGTTGAACGCCCCGCGATAGGCTTTGCCAATGGGGGTGCGGGCGGTGGATACGATAACGGCGTCACGCATGGTCTTTTCCTTTCAGGATCAATCGTTCCACGGCAGCGGCAGGCCACGGGCCTCGGCTGCCATGCGGGCATATTTGCGGGTTTGGGCGAAAGCGTCGGGCATCTCGGCCTGACCGCGCGGATCGCGGATCTGGCCCATCGCGGCCATCACGCCCTCAGGGGACAGGGCATCGCCTTGCAAGGCAACGCCCGCGGTTTCGGTGATCTTCGTCTCGGTGAAACAGCCCGCCCCGGCCCCAAGTATCATGCGGGATGGCGCATCCTCGGACACCAGCACCAGAAGGCCGGGGGTGATCGTGGCCGGATCAAGCAGGTCGATCGTATCGGGCGGCAGCAGGCTGTCGGTCATCCGTGTCGCGGCGGTGGGGGCCAGCATGTTGACGCGGATGTTGTATTTCGCCCCCTCCAGCGACAGCACATTCATCAGCCCCAGAAGCGAGGCTTTGGCCGCCCCGTAATTGGACTGCCCGAAATTGCCATACATGCCCGAGCCCGAGGTGGTATAGACGATCCGCCCATAGCCGCGTTCCACCATATGCCGCCACAGCGCGTGAGTGGTATGGACCGATCCCATCAGATGCACGTCCAGAACCTTGCGGAAATCCTCCATCGTGACCTTGGCAAAGGTCTTGTCGCGCAGGATGCCGGCGTTGTTGACCAGAATATCCACATG
>NCJR01000374.1 GCA_002282555.1 Rhodobacterales bacterium 34-62-10 | reverse complement strand
CGACGCGCGGAAATTTCTTCAGGCGTGTCGCAACGCCCCATATTCCGTTGCCTGACGAAAGAGCAGATCGTCGCGGGTGTCGCAGATCTCAAGGCGTCTCCTGACGCCGCTTATCCGCGCCGGGATGAACCGTGATCACGCTGCCCGACCGCTCAGGCCGGGCGTCAAAGTGCAGAAGGACACTTTCCAGGAAGACCTCCTGATTGCCTGCCGGAAACACGCCTGAGAACCGCGCGCGGGCGAGATCGGGATCGGCGACGCTCAGCCGGGTTTCCGAGTAGCGGTTCATTTCTTCGATCGCCTCTGCGAGGGGCACATCGCGGAACCGGATCATCCCGGTCTTCCAGCCGGCCGCCTCCGCCGTGTCCACGTCCGTGATCAGAACCTCCCCGCCCCAGAACTCCAGCTTCTGGCCCGGCGCGAGCTGGTCGCTCCGGGCGTCCCCGGCACGCGAGACCTTCACCGCTCCCTCAATCAGGGTAATGGCGGCCCCTTCCGGGCGCAGCCGGATGTCAAACTCGGTCCCCAGCGCCGTCGTCAGGCTCTCGCCCGCCCGGGCAACAAACGGCAGCTGACCGGGCGCGACCTCGAACAGGGCCTGCCCTTCCAGAAGGGTGACCGCCCGCGCCGTGCCGGAATACGCCACTTCCAGCCGGGAGGCCGTATTCAGCGTGACCACGGAGCTGTCAGCCAGCGAGATCTCCCGGCGCTCGCCGATCGCGGTGGCATAGATTTCCACGTCCGGGGCGTGCTGTCCCGGTGTCTCCTGATCCGGCAGGCGCACCACCACCAGTCCCACCACCAGCGCCGCAGCCGCGGCCAGGGCCCCCGCCCAGAGGGCGGCCCGTCTGGCGGGCTCCGCCCGCGCCGGCCGGGTAAACCGGGTCCTGTCGAGCGCTTCCAGGCCCGCCTCGATCTGCCGGAAGGCGGCCGCATTGGCGGGATCGCGCTCCCAGATGAGAAAGCGCTGCCAGACATCCGCTGTCACGGCTTGATCCTGCAGCTCGGCATACCAGCCAGCTGCCGCCGTCAACCTTGCCGCGCGCTCTGTTTTCCCGGTCATCTGCCCCTGCTTACCCGGCCGGATCATCATCCTGGCCTTCTGCGTCCGCGAGCGCGATGACGATCTCAGCAACCGCCCGCGCCACATGCTTCTTGACAGCCGTTGCAGAGATCGACAACCGCCGGGCGATGTCTTCATAGGAAAGGCCATCGAAGCGGTGCATCCGCAAGGCCGCCTGCCGCCTCGGGCTCATCCCGGCGAGAACCTTTTCCACTATCGCAAGCCGTTCCGCATCAATCAGTTGTTTCTCGGGGGTGGGACTCCGGGGACAGGCCAGCTGCTCCCCTCTCTCACCAATGTCCTCCCCTTCCCGGCGGCTGTTCCACGGCGCCCGGACGTGATCGAACACGTTGTTGCGGACGAGGGCAAAGAGTAGCGGCCGCAGCTCATCGATCCCCTTTTCCGGATAGGCCCTCCGCGCCGACAGGAAGGCGCCCTGCACAATATCTTCTGCATCCGCCGTATTTCTCACCCGCAACCGGCAAAATCTGAGAAGCTGGCGGTACTGACTGCGAAAGACCTGATTCAAGGCGGCGCCGGAAGCGACGGCGTCAGCCGGCGCGCGCGCGCCGCATTCGCCCGATACGGGCTCCGTCACCGTCAGGAGGTCCGTGTCTCCGCAGCCCGCCCCGCGCCGGTCCCGATACGCGTCTGAAGATTCCATGCCTCGTCCTCATTGCCAGATCAGGGCCGGAAGACAGGCAGGCAGACGCGTGCAGGCGCCAGAGGCGCCTGGGACAAAGCCATCCGCGCAGAAGGGCACGGGAGACAGGGTTCATGCTCAACCAGGGTTTCCGACGCCCCGAGCCCCTTCCGGAGAAGGCGCTGACAAGATTCTCTCAAAAACCGGAGCCCGGTGCAACCCTGATAAGAAAGAAAGGTGGGCCGTCGGAAAACCGCGAAGCATGAGCAACGGGGCGCAGGTTTCAAACCACGGTTCTTATCGCTGCGCCGGCCCACCCCGGCCCTTCATACCGCGAAGCACGCGTGTGACAATGGCCTCGACACTGGTCCCGACACTGGTCCCGACACTGGTCCCGACACTGGGC
>NCJR01000064.1 GCA_002282555.1 Rhodobacterales bacterium 34-62-10 | reverse complement strand
CGGCGCAAAGCGAGAGCGCCATCGCTAGACTGGCGAGTTCGACGAGCAAGAGATGCAGCTTAATCGGCGCCGCACAATACCTGCAGCGGCCGCGCGAGATAATGAAACTCAAAACCGGCACCAGATCAGCCATGCCCAGCGATCGTTGGCAAACATCACAGTGTGAACGGCCAAAAATCAAGGTTTCACCACGCGGCAGGCGGCCGACATAATCTTCGGCGATGCGTGTATAGATCGGCTCCCAGCATTGCTTGATGTTGCGCGCGGTGAAGGCCGGTGCCATTGCGCCGCGTTCGGCCGCGTGTTCAGCGCCGTCCTTGCGCATCAGGGTATGGGCGCGGAAGGCGCGCTGCATCGGGGTGTTGGGATCGTTCGAACTGAACAGGACAGGGTTGTCCTTGACGTATTTTGTATCCGCCGCCTTGGTCAGCAGGGTCCGCCCCACCGCCTTGACGCGCAGGACCGGCGCTTCGGCCCGCAGACGTTTGTAAACGGTATAGGGGTCCAGCGTCAGCTGCTGGATCGTGATCTGCTCGTCCAGCGGTGCCTGCGGTGCGATGGGTGTATCAAGTGTCACGGTCCAGCCCTTCCCTGCCTGATCGCATGGCTGACCCTAGAGGATCGTGTGGCATGGGACAATCCGATGGAATCGATAGAGACTATCGAATAATCTGATCAGGTTGGTGCGGACAGGAGGCAGTCGCATGGTCACACCCAAGGATGGCGATCCGCTGGCGGTGGATTTCGCGGCGCTGCGTGTGCTGCGGCTGGTGCATGATTACGGGTCGTTCTCGCGGGCGGCCGATGTTCTGGGCGTGAACCAGTCCTCGGTCAGTTATACGATCGACAGATTGCGGCGTGCGTTTGGCGATCCGCTTTTTGTGCGGCAGGGCGCGGGGATCGTCCCCACCGACCGCTGCGACGAGATCGTGATCGAGGCCGCGCGCATGGTGGATGCGTTCATGGCCCTGTCCGCGCCGCGTGCCTTTGATCCTGCCCGTGCCGATACGACGATCGTGCTGTCGTGCAATTATTATGAGCGGGCCACATTGGTGCCTGCGTTGGTCCGCCGCCTGCGTGCGGTGGCACCGGGGATGAAACTGGGGGTCATCACCTCGACCGTGCGCGGGCGCGACCAACTCAGCCGGGGGGAATGTGACGTGCTTGTGGGGCCGGTTCAAATCGGTGACGCCGGGTTCTTTGGTCGGCGCGTGCTTGGGGATCACTACGTCTGTGTCATGGCACCGGACAATCCGCTGGGCGACAAGCCGCTGGATGTCGACGATTTTGCCGCCGCGCCGCAGGCTGTTGTGACCTATGGTGGCAATTGGCGATCACGGTATCTGGTCGAGATGGAGGCGGCGGGTCTGGCCCCCAACATGGTGCTGGAACTGCCAAGCCCCGCGACGTTGCGCGATATCCTGCCCGGCACCGACCTGATTGCGACGGTGCCCCTGCGCACGGCGCTGTCCTATGGGCCGGGCCTCAGGATCGTGGACTGTCCCTTTCCGGCACCATTCGAGATTGACCTCTATTGGACGGCCCGCACCCATCATTCGCCCATGCACCGATGGTTGCGGGGCCTGATCGGGCAGATCGCCACAGAGCTTGAGGCGGGGGTCACACGGTGAGCACCGACTGTCTGCGCGTCACTCAGCAGGATGTCTTTGTAGTGTCCTTCCCGTCCGGGCTGCAGAACAACCGGTAAAGCAGGCTGATCACTTCGTAAGTGTTGTTGTCGGCAAGACTGTAGAAGATCGTCTTGCCCTCGCGCCGGGTCTTGACCAGATCCTCCTCGCGCAGGCGCGCCAGCATCTGGCTGACAGCCGCTTGCCGGATCTCCAGCAACTCTTCCAGTTCGCCCACGGATTTCTCGCCCGAGCCGAGATGACACAGGATCATCAACCGACCCTCATGGGCCAGCGTCTTGAGATAGGCCGCCGCAGCCTCGGCGCTGCGCGCCATTTCGTTTGGCGGGGCGGGGGGGCTTTGCGTGGTCAATTCGGCAAGTTCCTGCATTCGGTCGATCCCTCTGCCTTTCCTATCACAGCCTTGCGGAAAGAGCGATATCACTGCTCATAAGCTGGCGCACCGCCTTCAAAATGGTTCTCATTCTGATAATCGCAAGGGTCTTCCTGCATTTGCAGGTGAAGACCCGTCCCGGTGAAGGGATGGGCACGGGCCAGATCCTCGTCGATCTCGATCCCCAGACCGGGGCGGTCGGGCGGAATGACATGGCCGTTCTCGACCCGGATCATCCCCTTGATCAGCCCGTCATGGAAGGGCGTCTCGATGGTTTCGATCATCAGCAGGTTCGGGATCGAGGCCGCCAGATGGATGTTCGCCGCCCATTCGATGGGTCCGGCATAAAGATGCGGGGCGATCTGCGCGTTGAACGCCTCGGCCATGGCAGCGATTTTCTTGACCTCCCAGATGCCGCCCGCGCGCCCCAAGGCGGGTTGCAGGATTTCCGCACCCCCCGTGCGCAGAAGTGTGGCGAATTCGGTCTTGGTCGTCATCCGCTCACCGGTGGCGAGCGGTATCCGCACGGCGTTCGCAACCTTCTGGAATTCCAGCAGATTGTCTGGCGGCATCGGTTCTTCATACCATAGCGGACTATAGGGTTCCAACGCCTGACCCAGCCGGATCGCGCCTGCTGTAGTGAACTGCCCATGGGTGCCAAAGAGCAGATCCGCCCGATCCCCCACCGCCTCGCGGATGGCGCGGCAGAAGGCGACCGAGCGCGAGATATCCCGCATCGCAGGCATATGCCCGCCGCGCATCGTATAGGGGCCAGCCGGATCGAACTTGACCGCCGTATAGCCGCGATCCACAGCGTCCAGCGCCGATTCCGCCGCCATCTCGGGCGAGACCCAGAAGGGCGCGTGTTCGTGATGTGGCAGCGGGTAGAGATAGGTATAGGCGCGCAGCCGGTCGTTGATCTTGCCCCCCAGCAAGGCCCAGACCGGGCGGTTCCGGGCCTTGCCCAGAATGTCCCAGCAGGCGATCTCCAGCCCCGAA
This sequence comes from Rhodobacterales bacterium 34-62-10, assembly GCA_002282555.1. Taxonomy (GTDB): domain Bacteria; phylum Pseudomonadota; class Alphaproteobacteria; order Rhodobacterales; family Rhodobacteraceae; genus Seohaeicola. The sequence goes on along the minus strand of NCJR01000064.1, from coordinate 20,138 downwards.
AACGCGCCCATCACCGTCAGATCGGGCCGCTGGGTGAAGCCGGATGAATAGACCCGGCGGAACATCTTTTCGATGTTTTCCGGGTTCTCGCCCTGCATGTGGCGGGCAAAGACATCCTCGATCACCGCGCGCATGGCGACGGGACCCACGGTCGAGGCGTAACATTCGCCCCAGCCGACGATCCCGGTGTCGGTCGTGAGTTTCACGAAAATCCAGTAGCGCCCGCCCCAGCCCGGTGCCGGGGGCGCGGTGACGATGATGTCAAGGTCAGCCAGTTTCATCGTCTCTTGCTCCTATGAGTATTTGGGGAACAGTGAAAGGGCGGCGTCAGTCGTTCAGGATGATCACGTTGCGGCGCGCGGCACCTGTTTTGGTGTCGGCAATCGCCTCGTTGATCTGGTCCAGCCGCCAGCGGCCCGAGATCAGCTCATCCAGCTTGAGGCGGCCTTGTTGATAGAGGTCCACCATCCACGGAATGTCGCGCTTGATCACCACATCGCCCATCTTGGAGCCGATCATGCCTTGCCCGACGGCAGCCATGACCACGGGTTCATAGGTCGAGGTCTGGCCGGAATGGGGCATACCCACCATGACGACGCGGCCACCATAGCCCAGATAGCGGGGTGCGGTGTCATAGGCCGGGATCGCGCCCACGGTCACGATCACCGCATCGGCCCCGCGCCCCAGGATGCGCTTGGCGCGCGACCACGGCTTGGCCTCGGTCGCAAGGATGCCGTCGGTCGCGCCGAATTCGCGGGCGATGGCCAGTTTTTCCTCAGACATGTCAACGGCGATGATGCGGCGGGCCCCGGCGATGCGCGCGCCCTGAATGGCGTTCAGACCGACGCCGCCCGCGCCGATGACGACCACGTCCTGACCTGCGCGCAAGGCAGCGGCATTCACCACCGCGCCGACGCCGGTGATCACACCACAGGACAGAAGGGAGGCCACGTCCTTGGCCATATCCTCGGGGATTTTCACAACCTGGCTGTGATCGACCACGACCGCTTCGGCAAAGGCGCCACAGGCCATCGCCTGATGCAGCACGCCGCCATCGGCGGTGGTCAGTGGCCCCTTGTCGCCGTTATAGGGCGTCTCGCACAGGGTCGGCTTGCCCGAGCCGCAACTGGTGCAGCCGCCACATGCGCGGATCAGCGTCACGGCGACGCTATCCCCCACGGCCAGACCTGGAACGCCTGCGCCGATGGCGGTCACACGCCCTGCCGCCTCATGGCCGTAAACCGCAGGCAGGGTGCCGCCCCACGCGCCCTCGGCAAAGGAGATGTCGGAATGACAGATCGCCACGGCGTCCAGCTTCACCTCGACCTCGCCCATTTCGGGGGCGCGCAGGCGTACCTCCTCGATGGTCAGGGGGGTGCCGAAGGCGTGGCACACGGCGGCCTTGATCATCTGCATGGGGGGTGTCCTTTTCAGTCTGGTCTTTGCGCTGTCCCAGAACCTGCCCGCGCGTGATCAGGGGTGCAAGCGCAAAACAACAGCTTTGGTGTCGCAATTCGGCCTGCTTACTGCACCAGATGGCGCCCGCGTGCCTGATAGATCGCCAAGGCGATCACCATGATCGCCGCCGACACCAGAAAGGGCGCACCGGGCAGGTAGATGGCAGCATCCATGCGGGTAAACCGCGCGAAGGTCTGCGTCATGACCAAGGGCGCAAGCACCATGGCCACCGCTGTCAGGCTGGTCAGCACGCCCTGCAATTCGCCTTGTGCATTGTCGGGCACGGCGCGCGACAGGATACCCTGCAAGGCCGGCAGGCCGACCGCACCGATAGCCGTGATCGGAATCAGCATCAGCAACAGGTTGCCCGATGTGATGAACCCAAGCGTCACCAGTGATGCAATCTGGATCACCAGCCCCAGAAGCACCGTGCGAGCATCGCCAAAGGCGCGGATTGCAGGGCCGACCAGCGTTCCCTGCGCCACCGCCAGAGACAGGCCGTAAACCGCCAATGACACCCCGATCAATCCCGGCGACCAGCCAAAGCGGGCGGCGGTGAAAAAGGCCCAGATCGCGGGATAAACCACCGTTGCGAAATGATAGAGGAACCAGACCCAGAGCAGTGGACTGACCCCGGCCAGCCGGGACAGCGCGCGGATCGCGCCGAACGGATTGGCGCGGCGCCACTGGAAGGGGCGGCGGATGCTGTCGGTCACGGTCTCGCGCAGGACCAGCCAGCCAAAGACGGCATTGATCAGTGCAAGGCCTGCAGCGGCGATGAAAGGCGCGCGCGTGCCCCATTCGGCCAAGAGCCCGCCCATGACCGGACCCAGCACAAAGCCCAGACCAAAGGCCGCCCCGATCAGGCCGAAGTTGCGCGCCTTGTCCTGCGGGGCCGAGATGTCGGCCATGTAAGCCGTGGCTGTGGCATGGGTCGCCGCCGTGATTCCGCCCACCACGCGCCCGGCCACCAGCAGCCAGATCGACCCGGCCAGCGCCATCACCACGTAATCCACCGCCATCACCAGAAGCGAGACCAGCAGGATGGGCCGCCGACCGAACCTGTCGGACAGCGCGCCAAGGATCGGGCCGAACAGGAATTGCATTGCGGCAAACACAGTCGAGAGGATGCCACCCCAGACAGCCGCCTGCGCCAGCGTGCCGCCTGTCGTTTCGCGGATGAGGTCGGGCATCACGGGCAGGATCAGGCCGATCCCCATGGCGTCGATCACGACGGTGATCAGGATGAACAGGACCGGCAGGCGCATCCCTGTTCAGCGCGTGAACAGCACCGGGAACCAATCCTCGCGCAGCTTTTGACCCGGCTGCATGTCATGCCCAGGAAACGGGGGCGAGGTGCGGCCGGGGCGTTCGACATAGCGGGCATCATCGCCCACCAACCGCAGGGAAAAGGCGCGGCGGCGCTGGGCTGTCGCATTGCCACGCGCGCCGTGCAGGGTGCTGTAATGGAAGGCCACGGCGTCACCGGGTTCCATGTGCCATTCACGCACCTCCATCCCTTCGGCGTCGGGATCGGGGACGGGCATATAGGCATCGGCATCGGGGTAGAAATTCTCCTCGGACAGCCAGCGGGTCGGCAGGACGGGGCGCGGCCAGAGATGTGATCCGGCCACGCAGCGCAGGCTGGCTTCGCGCACGGGATCAAGCGGCGACCAGAAGCTGACGGTCTGGCGGCCTTCGACAAAGTAATAGGGGCCGTCCTGATGCCATGGGGTTGGCTTGGCGGTGCCGGGTTCCTTGACGAGGATATGGTCGTGGAAAAGCTGGACGCTGTCCGATCCCATCAGGTCGGCGGCGACTTCTGCGGCGGGGGATTGGCGGATCACCTCCGCGAATTCGGGGATGCGCTGCCAGTTGCAGTAGTCGTCGAAGAAGCGGCCGGCTTCGCCTGCCTTGAGGTTCTCGGCGGCATAGGGACCCGGTTCGGCCATGTTGCGGTCGATCCCGGCGGCGAGGGTGTCCACGTGATCGCGGAACAGGCCCCGGATCAGGACGACGCCGTCGCGCTGGAAATCAGCGATGTCCTGTTGGGTCACGAGGGGGTGGGGCATGGGTGTTCTCCGGTGGCTGGGCGAGGACAGTATCAGGGCAAGGGGGCGGTGCGGTAAAGCGTGACCTTGAGGCCGCCATTCGAGACGGGCGGGGCGGGGGGCAGGAACGGCAAGGCGGTGGCCTTGGCCAGAGCCGGATCGCTGGTGACAAGGCCGACGCGCCAGCCTCGGAACCGTTCGGACAGTGTCTTGCCAAGCGCGCCGTAGAGGGCGAAGAGGAGTTTGCGCTCGCCGATCCGGGCGCCGTAGGGCGGGTTGACCATGACCAGACCTGGCGGTCCGTCGGGGCGGGGCAGGTCGCTGATGGCGTGGCAGTGAAAGCTGGTGATCCCGGCCACGTCCGCGCGGTCGGCGTTGGCGCTGGCGGCGCGGATCGCGCCTGCGTCGCGGTCAGAGCCGTAAAACCGGAGGGGTGTTGCACGGGCGGGCGCGGCGTTTTTCAGAATGTCCCACGATGGGACATTAAAAGTGACAAGCTTTTCAAAGGCATAGCTTCGACCCCTTCCGGGCAGCAGGCCAAGGGCCATTTCCGCCGCCTCGATCACGAAGGTGCCGGAGCCGCACATGGGATCGACAACGGGTTCGCTTCCGTCATAGCCGCACTGTCGCAGGAAAAGAGCGGCCAGTGTTTCGCGCAAGGGGGCCTTGGCCATGGCCTGCTTGTGGCCGCGCTTGTGCAGGGACTCGCCTGTCGTGTCGATGCTGAAGGTGCACAGGTCATCCTCGATCCGCGCTTTCAGGCGGATTTCAAAGGTATCCTCGGGCGCGTCCTCGACCGCCGGACCCGTCAGTATTTCGACACCCAGCGTTTCGCGCAGGGCGGTCTCGATCCGCTGTTTCGCGGCACCGGCGTGATAGATTTTCGACGCCTTGCAGGTGACCTCGACCCGCACCGGCACATCGGGGCGCAGCACGGCGGCCCAGTCGAACTTGCGCGCGCGCTTGTCGAGTTGGGCCAGATGCAGCACGCGGAACGCGCCGATCCGCGCCAGCACGCGGGTCGCGCCCCGCACGGACAGGTTTGCGCGCCAGACATCCGGCCAGTCGCCTTGAAAGGTCACGCCACCGGGCACGATCGCAGGCGACGCAAAGCCAAGCGCCGCGACCTCCTGGGCCAGCGTGGGTTCCAGCCCCGGAGGGACGGCCAGAAAAATCTCGAACAGGGTGCTGTCAGTCATGCGCCTGCTTATCCGCCGGGCGCTCTGCCGTGGCAAGGGTCAAGGCAAAGGATTGAATGGAGCGGGGATGTCTCCATATGCGCCTTGGCAAATCCCGTTCATTCTGGCCTGAGAAAGACTCTGGCCGAAGTAAGAATCTGGCCTGAGAAAGAAAAGAGCATCCCATGTCCGCAGCGCCGCGCCGTCCGAAACAGGTCCTGAGCCAGTCCATCGCCGCCGATCTGGAGGCGGACATCCTGCTGGGGCAGATCGCTGCGGGCACGCGGCTGGATGAGGCGGCGCTGGCGCGGCGGTTCGGGGTGTCGCGCACACCCGTGCGCGAGGCGTTGCAGATCGTGGTGGGCCGGGCACTGGCGGTGCGGCAACCTTTCCGGGGCGTCGTGGTCAGCGACATCTCGGTCGAGCGGATCCACCAGTTATTCGAGGCGATGGGCGAGATCGAAGCCTTGTGCGGGCGCTATGCCGCGCAGCGGATGACAACGGAGGAACGCGCCGCACTTCGGCGCGAGCATGGCGCGATGGCCGGGATGGTGCGGGCGGGTGATGCGGCGGGCTATGAAGAGGCGAACACGCGGTTTCACCAGTTGATCTATAGCGGCAGTCACAACGAGGATCTTGCCGAGATTGCGGAAACCATGCGGATGAAGCTGGCTCCGTTCCGGCGAACGCAATTGGCGGATGCGGCGCGGATCGCGAAATCCAATGCCGAACATGACCAGATCACCGCGGCGATTCTGGAACGGGACGGTCCCGCGGCGGACCTTGCCCTGCGCCGCCATCTATTGCTTGCGGCGCAGGCGATGCTGGAGAAATGGGAGGCCAGCCGGGGCGAGCCTATTCCAAGGCAGTCCAAAGCATCCTGACCGAGGTGATCGCAAGGAACACGGCAAAGGCGCGCTTGACCCATTTGGCATCCAGCGCATGCGCCAGTTGCGCGCCGCGCGGGGCCATGGCGGTCGAGATCGGCACGATCAGCGCGAAGGCCACAAGGTTGACATAGCCCAGCGACAGGGGCGGACGCCCTTCGGCGCCCAGTCCAGAGAGGATCAGTGCGATGACGGCGGGCACCGCGATGATCAGGCCAAAGGCCGATGCCGTGCCCACGGCGCGGTGGACCGGCACTGAACAGGCTGTCAGGATGGGCACGCCCAGGGTGCCGCCGCCGACACCCATCATGGCCGAGACTGTTCCGATCGTGGTGGCCAATGCGGGTTGCGCCGCCTTGCCCTGTGGCAAATCCTGCGAGAGCACAAGGGTTTTGGGTCGGGCAAGGTTCACCGAGACCACCAGTCCCACCGTGCCGAAGACCAGCATCAGCGCCTCGGAATCCACCAGTCCCGCGACGGCCCCGCCCAGCAGCGCGCCTGCAGCCATCCAAGGCCCCCACCGTTTGACCAACGCCATATCGACGGCACCGCGCTTGTGATGGGCGCGGGCTGAAGAAATGGCGGTGGCGATGATGGTGGCCAGCGATGTGGCCACGGCCACGGGCATGGCCACGTCCGGATCAAGCTGCGTGAAGGTGAAGACCCAGAACAAGACCGGCACGATGACGATGCCCCCGCCCACACCCAAAAGGCCGGCAAGGACGCCCGCAAAGGCAGCGGCGATCATTACGCCGCCGACCAGCAGGGCGATTTCAGTATAAGTCAGCAGTTCCAAGCATCTATCCGATCAGTAGTGAAAGTCTTGCATCAGAAGGCCAGCGCTGCGCCATCCGCGCGCGGGTCCGAGGCGGCTTCTATCAGCCCTTCGGGATGCAAGACAACCGCCCCCGCATGGCCTGCGGTATCCGAGAAGGGGGCGATCATTTCGACCTCGTGGCCAGCCTCTTTCAGGGCAGCGACAAGCGCAGGGTCGAAGCGGTCTTCCAGCTTGAGGGTGGTTGTGGTGTCGCCCCATGTCTTGCCCAGAAGCCAGCGCGGTGCGGTGACGGCGGCTTGCAGGTTCTGGCCATAGAGGACGTGGCGGGTAAAGACGGCGGCCTGCGTCTGGGGCTGGCCTTCGCCGCCCATGGTGCCATAGGCCATGATGCGGCCATCGTTCAGTTGCGCCAGCGCCGGGTTGAGCGTGTGGAACGGGCGGCGGTAGGGGCCAAGCTGGTTCGGCCCTGCGGCCAAGGAGAAGCCTGCGCCGCGGTTCTGGAAGAACACGCCCGTATCGGTGCAGGTGAGGCCCGAGCCGAATTCCCAGAACACCGACTGGATGAAGCTGACGACCATGCCATCCTTGTCAGCGGCACCCATCCAGATGGTGTCACCCGGCTTGGCCTCATGCGGCCAAGGCAGGGCGCGGGTCATGTCGATGCGGGCGGCCAGCGTGTCCAGATGGCTGTCGGTCAGCCAGTCCTGCGCCGGGGTCGTCATGTGGTCAGGATCGCCCAGTTCGGCGTTGCGCTGGATGAAGGCTTGTTTGGTCGCCTCAATCAAACCGTGCAGATGGGCGAAACCTTCGGCATGGGAGATGCGTAGCCGGTCGTAAAGGGCAAGGATCATCAGCGATGACACGCCCTGTGTGGGGGCGATCATGTTGTAAAGCTGGCCTGCGCTGGTGGTGACGGTCAGCGGGGTGACCTGTTCGGCGGCAAAGAGGTGGAAGTCGGTGAGGCGCAGGGGGCTTCCCATATCCTCGAGGTAGCGGGCATGGGTGGTGGCGATATCCCCGCGGTAGTAGTCGTCGAGCCCTGTTTCAGCGAGCCTTGCGAGCGTGTCGCCAAGGGCTGTCTGGCGCAGATGGTGGCCGGGGGCAGGGGGGGCGCCGTTGACGAGGAAGGTCTCGTCAAAGCCGGGCACGCCCTTGAGGGTGTCCAGTTTGGCGGCGGTGGTGTGGGATTGGTTGGCGGTCACGGCGACCCCGTCGCGCGCCAGCGCGATGGCAGGGGCGAGCAGGTCGGACAGGGGCAGGCGGCGTGTTTCGGGGACAAGGGCGAGGGCGCGCGCCCAGCCTTCGATGGTGCCGGGCACGGTGAGGGCGGCCAAGGGCCCGCGTGCGGGCAGGGCTGTGGTCACATGCCGCTCAGCATACCATTCGGGTGTGGCAAGCCCTGCCGCGCGGCCACAGCCCGAGATGCCGATGGGGGCCTGACCGGGGCGGTGGATCACCCAGAAGCCATCCCCGCCGATGCCGTTCATATGCGGATAGGCCACTGCGATGGCAGCAGCTGCGGCCACCATCGCCTCAATCGCGGTGCCGCCTGCGTTCAGGATGTCGCGTCCGGCCAGTGCCGCTGCGCGATGCGGCGCGGAGATCGCACCTTTGTAGCCCATGGAAGACGTCAGCATGTGGACACCCGATAGCTTGGGGCAGCCAGAGGGCGAGCCCGGGGAAGAGATAGGCCAGCGATAACGCAAGCGCTTGCAGAGCGATGAAGGGCATTGCGCCCCCGTCGATGTCAAGGGTTGTCACCTTGGACGGCGTGATAGGTTTGCGAAGAAACAGCGCACGTGCCTTGCGTGAGGCTCATGGTGAGTTCGGCGGCCAAAGCCCGTTGCAGTGCAAACCGGACCCAAAGCGCAGCGGATGGGACGACCGGGGTGTGGTTCCTTGACGCCTTGGGTGCGCGGATCGACCCGCAGTGTAGAGCAGCGATCGAGACGATCCTGTCGCTCAACCCGGCGACTGCGGCGGCGAGAGATTTGCAGCAGGGCAGGGCAGGCGATCAAGAGGCGTGCCTGTCTGTCTCGACCGCCATTCTTGAGGCCATGGGGTCCGGCGCACGAACCGCAGCAGCCATCGTGCAACGGATGACAAATGGTGGTTATTGTTGGCGGGAGGGGTTGTGGCTGGTTCGACCAGAGTGACAGCAGTTGATCCTTATGAAAGTCAGTTGAGAACTGCCCGGTATATGTCCAATCTTGGAAGAAACCCGTCCTCAACCTGACGGCAGAAGCGGCAGGGTCCTTGCAAGGAGCGCGCTATATGCCAACCGGGGTGCGCTTGGTGGCGACACCCTGCCCCGTGGTGACGGTGACCTTGCGGCCGCTCTGGACCTTCAGGGCTGGTACGCGATCATCCAGCCCAACGTCACCAGCGCGGCCGTGACCAAGGCTTTCGCATCGGCCTTGGGGCGGCGTCCTGACAATCCCTTGATCGGGGCTCTATAGCAGGTTGTTCATCGCAACACAGGGCGGGTGACATATAGGCCAACCTTCTGGGAGGACTTCCCCGACAGGCGCGACCCCGATGAACGGCTTGTGGACGACGTTCCCGCCTATATCGAGGAACTGGTTGAGGATTACAGCTACATGGCGCCATGGTTCGATTTCATGGATGAGCGGGCCTTTCTGCGATCACCGTGCGAGACCTCTGCCTATTGTGGAGACCTCAGGCTGGTCTGATTGTTGCAGCGCGAATTCTGACCCTTTCCGGCTACAAGAATGGTGACATCTCGGTGGTCAGTTTGACGCCCCCATAATCGCCTGTGTGGGCGCGGATCGCTGGACCAACTGATCCTGCACGGCGGTCTGTGCTGCGCCGTGATCGAGGCTATGGACGGCTGTTGCCTCGTCGGTTGCTTCGCTTCCAGTCAGCTTTTCGCCCGCACAGTCGACATTTTCTGAAATATCTCTGGCTGGGGTGGCGGGGCCCGCTGAAACGCACAGTTTCCCCTGACTTGCCGATCCGAGAACACATCCCAGCGACACCTATGAAGCAGCCGCCCGCGCTTGGTTTGGGTTTGACAACCTGAGGTGTGCAGGACAGGCTGAGCCTTCCCGGTGCCGCTGTCAGATGGAGCCTTGTTTGCCCTTTCGTTTTGTTCACACGGCTGATCTGCATCTGGATTCGCCGCTGAAATCGTTGGCGCTGCGGGATAGCGCTTTGGCCGAGGTGATCGGCAATGCCAGCCGTGCGGCCTTCACGCGGATTATTGATCTGTGTCTGGAGGAGGCGGTGGATGCGCTGCTGATCGCGGGGGATCTTTATGACGGGGCGCAGACCTCAATGAAGACGGCGCGGTTCTTGACGCAAGGCTTGCGGCGGCTGGATGCTGCGGGGATCGAGACGTTCATCATCCGGGGCAACCATGACGCGGAATCGCGGATCACGGCGCAGTTGATCTTGCCGCCGTCGGTCACGGTGTTCGGTGCACAAGCGGGGGTGGCGCGGCGTAGCAAGGGCGCGTTGGAGGTGGCCATTCACGGGATCAGTTTCGCGCGGCCCCATGCGCCAGACAGCCTGCTGGGGCGGTTCAAGGCCCCTGTGCCGGGGGCGGTGAATATCGGCATGCTGCATACCAGTCTGGATGGGGCGGCGGGGCATGATCCCTATGCGCCCTGTCGGTTGGTGGATTTGCAGGGCAGTGGTTTTGATTACTGGGCGCTGGGCCATATTCATGCGCGGGCGCATCATGCGGGTGACTGTCATGTGGTGATGCCCGGTATCCCGCAGGGGCGCGATATCGGCGAGGCGGGTGCAAAATCCGTGACGCTGGTGACGGTGGCGGATGACGGCGCCGTGACGGTCGAGGCGCGGGCGACTGCCGTGGCGCGGTTTGAGCGGGTGGAGGTGCCCTTGGGCGGGGCCGAGGATTGGCCGGGTGTTGTGGCGGCCTTGTCAGGGGCGCTGCGTGCGGCGCGGCGGGATCACGGCGAGGATCATCTGGTGCTGCGGCCTGTGTTGACGGGGCGCACACCGCTGTTGTGGCGGCTGCGGCGTGACCTTGGATTGCTGGCTGATGAAGCCCGGCTGACCGCCGAAGGGATCGGCACGCTGTGGATCGACAAGGTGGAACTGGCCTGCACCGATGATCTGCCTGCGGATACCGCCGGACCTTTGGCGGAACTTTCGCGGCAGATCGCGGGCATGACGTCGCCCCCCGCCGCGATTCTGATCGAGGCGGATGCGGTGATGGAGGCGCTGATCAAGGCGCTGCCCAAGGAGTTGCGCGGCATGCTGGGCGATGATCCGGCGGCGCAGGCGGCGATCCGGGATGCCATGTTGCAAGAGGGGGCGGCAGAGGTGCTGGCGCATCTGCATGGCTTGGAGGCTGACGCCTGATGCGCCTGCGCCGCCTTGATCTGACACGCTATGGCAAGTTTACCGACAAAAGCCTTGATTTCGGGGCGGCCCCGGAGGGCGGGCCGGATTTCCACATCATTTATGGCCCCAACGAGGCGGGGAAATCCACGACCATGCAGGGCTGGCTGGACCTGCTTTATGGTATTCCCACGCAAAGCCGGATGGATTTCATTCACCCTTACGGCACGATGCGGCTGGGGGCGGCGATCGACGCGGGCGGCACGGTGCTGGAGGTGATCCGCACCAAGGGGCGGGGTGGCACGCTGACCGACCCAGCGGGGAATGCCCTGCCTGAGGCGATGATGCCCGGTCTGCTCGGCGGGATTGATCGCGCGGGCTATGAGGCGATGTTCAGTCTGGATGACGAGACGCTGGAAAAGGGGGGCGACAGCATCCTGTCCAGTCAGGGTGATCTGGGGCAGATGCTGTTCACCGCCTCAAGCGGGTTGGCCGAGATGGGGCAGGCGCTGGACGGGTTGCGCAGCAGAACGGCGGCGTTCTTCAAACCGGGCGGGCGTACAGGCGGGCTGGCCGATCTGAAAAAGGCGCTGGCGGCGGTTGAGGACGCGATTGCCGCGCAGGATGTCGGCGCGCGGGAGTTTGCGGTGCTGTCGCAGGCACGCGATCAGGCGCAGGCGGCGCTGGATGCGGCGCAGGCGGTGCAGGATGACACGCTGGCGCGGCTGCATCTGGTCGAGCGGCAGTTGGCGGCGCTGCCATTGGTGACGCGTCTGATGATGGCCGAGGCCGATCTGAGGGCGCTGCCGGATTTGCCGCCGGTGCCGCCGGGCTGGGCGGCAGAACTGTCGGATCTGTCGCGGGACCATGGGCAGACGGCGGTGCGTCTTGAGGGGCAGGTCGCGCAGATGGAGAGTTTGCGCGCCGAGAGGGAGGCCGCGACCGATGATCCCGCGATGTTGGCGCAGGGTGCTGCGATGGATGCGGCCGAGGCGTTGAAATCCGACTTTGACGGGGCAGTGCGCGATTTGCCTGCGCGCCGGGCCGAGGCGGATCAGGTGCAGGGGCAGATCGACGATCTGCTGGCGCAATTGGGGGCGGCGGGGCGTGATCCTGCCGATCTGGTGCTGCCTGCGCCGCTTGTGGCCAGCCTGCGCGGGCTGATGGAGCGGCACTCGGGTGTGACAGCGGCGCTGGAGACCGCGCGGCAGGAGGAGGCAGCGGCGGCTGAGCGCTTGGCGGACCTGACCGCGCGGTTGGGTGGAGATGGCGGGGCGGTGCCGGATCTGGCGCTGCTGGGGCAGGTCGTGCAGGACGTGTTGCAGGGCGATCCGGCAGGTGCGTTGGAACGGGCGCAGGGCCTTGAAACGGCGGCGCGCGACCGGATGGATGCGGGATTGGCGCGGCTGTTGCCGTGGCGCGGCGATGGGGCGGCGTTGGCGGCGCTGACCTTGCCTGATGCGGCGCAGATACAGGGCTGGAAGCAAGTTCTGGCCGAGGCGCAGCGGGCGCAGGAGCGCGCCGAGGCCGAGGTCGCGCGGGCCACGGATGACGGGTCAGGTCACGCTGGAGGATGCCGCGCGGGTCAGGGCGGCAAGGGAAAGCCTGTGGGCGGCGCATCGCGCGGCCTTGAGCACTGCGACGGCCGAGGCGTTTGAAGCCGCACTCAGGCAGGATGATCAGGTGACGGCGGCACTGGCGCGGGCCCAGAGCGCCGCGCTGCACCGGGCCGAGGCCGACGCGCGGTTGGCGGCGCTGGAGATCAGCCGGGCGCGGCATGAGACCGAAGGCGCGGCAGCTGTGGCGCGGATGGCGGCGGTGCGGGACGATCTGGCGCGCGTCTTGCCCGAAGGGTTGGACCGTTCAACCTCGGCTGAGGGGCTTGAGGACTGGATGCGCCGGCGGGAGGCTGCGCTGGAGGGATACGGCGCGTGGCAGGCGGCGGCGCGCGATCTGGCGGGGGCTGTGCGGCGGCAGGTAGCGGCAAGGGATGCGCTGGCGGCGGGGCTTGCGGCCTCGGGTCAGGATGTGGCGGAAGGCGCGCCGCTGGCGGTGCTGGCCGCGCAAGCGCGGGTGCTGTTGGAGCGCGCGCAGGGCCGCGCCGCGCTGGTCGAGGCGCGGGAGGCGGCTGCGCTGGATTTGCGGCGCCGGCAGGAGGCGCAGGCGCGGGCGCAGGCTGTGATGCAGGGATGGCGGGATGATTGGCAGGCCGCCTGTGCGCGGTTGCCTGTCGGGGTGGATGGTGCGGATGTGGCGCTGATGGGCGGCGTGCTGGATCTGTTGCAGGGGGTTGAGCAGGCTTGGCGCGAATTGCGCGGGTTGCGTGACCGGATCGGCAAGATGCAGGCCAATCGTGCGGCCTTTGAAGATGCAGTGACGGCGCTGGCGGGGCGGCTGGGATTGCCGGGGAATGATCCGGCAGCGTCCTGGGCTGCGTTGCGGGCGCGGCAGCGCGTGGCGCTTGACGGGCAGGCGCGGCGTCACGCGGTGCAGAACAAGCTGACGGAGGGCGCGCAGACAACGCAGGCCCTGCACGAGACGCTGGCCGGGATCGAGGCGCGGTTGGCTGCGTTCTGTGCCTATTTCGACTGTGATGAGGTGCAATCCCTGCATCAGTTGGTCGAACAGGCCGGGCGGCGGCAGGTCTTGGCAGCAGAGCGCGACCGTCTGGCCCGTGATATTTGTGAGGGGATGGGGACGGACAGTTTGGCCGATGCGGTCGCCGCGCTGGACGGGTTGGATCGGCCCGCGCTGGCGGCCGAGCGCGAGGGGCTGATCGCGGCGCAGCAACGGCAGGCGCAGGAATTGCAGCGGCTTTATGCGGAACTGGCGCAGGCGCAGGGGCGGATCGATGCCGTGGGTGGCGATGATGCCGTGGCGCGGTTGCAGGAAGAGCGGCAGACATTGCTGTTGCAGATCACCGAGGAGGCGCACGCCTATCTGCGGCAGCGGTTGGGGATCGCGGCGGTGGATCACGCCTTGCAGGGCTACCGTGACAGCCATCGCAGCGCGATGATGCAGCGCGCGTCGGACGCGTTTCGCACGATCACGCGGGGCGATTACAGCGGGCTGGCCGCCCAACCCGAGGGCGAGCGCGAGGTCCTGGTCGCCATGGCCGCCACGGGTGCGTCGAAGCTGGCGCGGGATCTGTCCAAGGGGACGCGGTTCCAGCTTTATCTGGCGCTGCGCGTGGCGGGCTATCACGAGATTGCGGGCGCGCGGGACACCGTGCCCTTCATCGCCGATGACATTCTGGAAACCTTTGATGATGACCGCGCCGCCGAGACATTCGCGCTTCTGTCCGGGATGGCGGGGGTCGGGCAGGTGATCTATCTGACGCATCATCGGCATCTGTGCGACATTGCCCAGCGGATCTGTCCCGCGGTGCGTATCCATGCGCTGGGTTGATCCGGCGGTTTTGGATATTTGAGGCAAGAAGAAGCAAGGCGTGCGGGCTGCTTCGTCTTGTCAAAGCCCCCAGTCTGTCGTGGCTGATGCCAGCAGGGTGGCGGCGGCGGTTTCGCCTGCGTCCAGCGCGCCCTCGATAAGGCCGGGGCTGCGGGTCGAGACCTCGGCGATGGCGATATGCAGGCGACCTTGCAGGTGGGTCTGGCGCAGGATGGCCGGGGGCAGGTCGGGATGCGCGCCTGCGTGATCGGCAGCGGTGCAGATCAGCGGATTGCGCGACCAGTCCTGCACCGTAATGGATCGGGGCTGCGGGGCTGACGGGCCGAAGCAGCGCGTCAGTTGGGCGCGGATCGCGGTGTCGAGTGCGGCGGGGTCGCGCGCCTCGGGCGGCCAACCGACGAAGCCGAAGAGGGCGGGTTGACCGTTCGCGGCGCTGTGGTCATGCATCTCGGTCAATGGTCCAATGCGGCTGGCGATGCGTCCCGACAGGCCCATATTGCGCCAGAAGGGGCGATCATAAAGGATGACGGCCTTGGCCTGGCCTGCCATCCATGTTGGTGTGGCGCGCATCGCGTCCAGCACAGCCGCGGGCGCATCGGGGATTGCGATTTGCGCCGCAGCGACGCGGAGCGGTGTGGACAGCACGACCTTTGCGGCGATGATCTGTGCGCCTGTCGCATCCGTCAGGATCAGTCCGTCTGGGGCAAGCGTGATGCGCGTGATGGGGCGGTTGAGGTGCAGCGTGCCGTCTGGAAGGTCAGCGGCCATCGCCTGGACCAAGGCTGCGGGGCCCCCCTTAATCCGCGCCATCCCGTCCTGACCGGGCAGGGGCGCGCGGATCGGGGCGGGGTGGTAGCCCTCGATCACGGCATCACCGTCATTGGCCTGCGCAAATGTCGCGATGCCCAGCCGTTCCAGCCATTGCGCCACCACGGGCTGATGGGGCGGCCAGACCCATGTGGGACCCAGATCGGCCAGCGCCTGTCCGCGTTCATCGCGCAGCGCGTGGATGCGGCCGCCGATGCGGGAGGCGGCTTCGAACACCGCGACCTTGGCCCCGGCGTCGGACAGCAGGCGCGCGCAGGTCAGACCGGACAGGCCCGCGCCGATGACGGCGATGTCGATCCGGTGCATGATGTACCTTTCCTGCAGAACCCCCTGATGGGGCATGTCGACGGAGCAACGCGGCCCGCGCCCTGCCTGCCCGTTTACAAAAGTTTCACCTGAATGCAACAAACCCGTCGTGCTGGCCCCTTAGATCGCAGGGAAGTTCACAGGGGGAACGGCCATGTTTGCGGTCAACAAACTGACCAAGCGTTTCGGCGCAAATACTGCTTGCGATGCGGTGAGCTTCGCGGTGGATGCCCCGAAGATGATCGGGATCATCGGGCGCTCGGGCGCTGGCAAATCTACGCTTTTGCGGATGCTGAACCGGTTGACCGATGCCACATCCGGGCAGGTCATCCACGAGGGGCGCGATATCCTGACCCTCAAGGGTGCAGAAATGCGCGGCTGGCAGTCCGATTGTGCGATGATCTTTCAGCAGTTCAACCTTGTGCCGCGTATGGATGTGGTGAGCAATGTGCTGCACGGCACGCTGAACCGCCGTTCGACGCTGGCGACGATGTTCAACCTTTATCCCACGGCGGATATCGAGATGGCGATTGCCATTCTGGATCGTCTGGGGATCGCGGACCATGCGTCCAAACGGGCCGAAGCCTTGTCGGGTGGCCAGCAGCAGCGCGTTGCCATCGCGCGGGCATTGATGCAGGATCCCAAGATCATTCTGGCCGATGAACCAATTGCCAGCCTTGATCCGATGAATGCCCAGGTAGTGATGGAGGCGCTGCGCCGCATCCACGAGGAAGATGGCCGCATGGTCATCGCCAACCTGCACACGCTGGATACGGCACGGCGCTATTGCGACCGGGTGATCGGGATGCGCGACGGGCGCGTGGTCTTTGACGGCACGCCATCGCAACTGACCACGGGTGTCGCGCGCGACATCTATGGGGCTGACGCGAGCTTCAGCGAGGAGGCCACCAGCACAAGTATCGAGGCGCTGGACCGCTCGGACGCCGCGGCGCGCGCCATTCGCGCGGCCGAGGCCATCGCCTGACATCTGATATCTGAAACCGCCCCCGCTGCATCCGCGCGGGGGTTTTTGCAAACCGGAGAGAGCCATGAAGAAACTGTTTGCCGCAATGGTCGCCACGACCGCCCTGATCAGCCCCGCAGTCGCACAGGAGCAGATCACTGAATTCCGTATCGGTCTGCTGGGCGGCGAGAACGCGCAGGACCGTCTGGCATCGAACGAATGCTTCCGTGCCTATACCGAGGAAGCGCTGGGCGTACCCACCAAGCTGTTCACCGCCGCTGATTACAACGGCGTCATTCAGGGCCTGATCGGTGGCACGCTGGATATGGCATGGCTGGGCGCATCCGCCTATGCCGCAGTCTGGCTGGAAGCGCCCGAAGCGGTAACGCCGGTTCTGGTCAAGACCAACCTTGACGGGTCCTTCACCTATCATTCCATCGGTTTTGCCCGCAAGGACAGCGGCATCACCTCGCTGGATGACATGAAGGGCAAGGTCTTTGCCTTTGGTGATCCGAACTCCACCTCGGGCTATCTGGTGCCGTCGGTCGAGATCCCGACCGCCACGGGCGCAAGCATGGAATCAGGCGACTATTTCGGTGAGGTTCGCTTTGTGGGCGGCCATGAGCAGACGATCGTGGCCGTGGCCAATGGCGATGTGGATGCGGGTGTGACCTGGGCCGATGGTCAGGGCGACTGGGAAGACGGCTACAACTCGGGCGCGCTGCGCAAGGCGGTGGATGCCGGTCTGGTGGACATGAACGATCTGGTCGAGATCTGGAAATCCAAGCCGATCCCGGAAGGCCCGATCGTGCTGCGCAATGCGCTGCCCGAGGATGTGAAGACCAAGATGACCGAGCTGACCGCGAACCTGCACGCCAAGGATCCTGAATGCGCCTACGGTGTGGCAGCAGGCGAGACAGCCGGGTTCACGCCGATCGGTCACGACGCCTATGAGACGATCATCGCCGTGCGCAAGTCGCAGATGTCGAACTGATCCGACTGTTACCATGTTTGGGGTTCCGGGGTGTTGCCCCGGACCCCGTTCTTTTGGAGACCCTCCATGGCCGATCTGACTGCTGCCCGTAGCCCGGGTGCTGCGCGCAACCTTGCACAGAACAGTGACAGCTATCTGCGGATGGTGCGGGCGCGGCGCATGTATTCGGGCCTGATGATCGCGCTGTTCGTGATTGCGATGATCATCGGCTTCCGGATCGTCGAGGACCGGTCGGCGGGCGGTTTTTGGGAGGGGATGCCCAAGGTTCTGGATTTCCCCACCGGGCTGGTGGTCGAGGCCTGGGAAAAACGGGCGAACCTGCCGGGCTATTTCGTCGAATTTTTCCCGGCGCTGATCGAAACGGTCAATATCGCGGCGGTATCGACATTGTTGGGGGCTGTGCTTGGCCTTGGTCTGTCGCTGGTCTCGACCCGGGGGTTGGCCCCTTTTCCGCGGCTGATCCCGGTGTTCCGGCGGATCATGGATATTCTGCGCGCCTTTCCAGAGATCGTGATTGCGCTGGTCCTGATCTTTGTTCTGGGCGGCGGGCCGGTACCCGCGATGATCGCCATCGCGCTGCATACGGCAGGCGCTTTGGGCAAGTTGTTTTCCGAGGTGTCCGAGAATGTGGATTTGAAACCCCTTGAGGGGTTGCAGTCCGTGGGCGCCAACTGGTGGCAGCGGATGCTGCTGGGGGTGATGCCGCAGGTGGCGCCGAATTACCTCAGCTATGCGTTGATGCGGTTCGAGATCAACATTCGCGCCTCGGCCATTCTGGGGTTCGTGGGGGCGGGCGGGATCGGCTATGAATTGCGCAACGCCATGACGTTCGGGACCGGACGGTTCGACATTTCGGCGGCGATCTTCATCCTGTTGTTTCTGACGATCGTGTTCTTTGATCAGCTGTCCAGCTATTTCCGCAATCGTCTGGTGCATGGGGTGACGCGATGAGCATGACCACGGATATGGGGGCAGGCCGGTCTGACGGCGCCCCGTTGCAGGCGGCGCGGGCCCTGATCACGCGCAAGCGGCGGCTGGCTTTGGCCGTGCCGGTGCTGCTGCTGGTGTATCTGGTCTATGTCTTCTTCGCCTTTGATGTGCCGGGGCTGGTGCAGCGCGCCAATATGGACAATGCGCGGATTCTGGTGGCCGACAGCTATAGCCACAAGGTGCATGTGACCCGCGATGCCCGCGCCGACGAGATGGTCTATGCGGTTGAGGGCGAAAACAAGGGCCGCTATCCCGAGGGCACGATGCCCGCATGGGTGACGGGTGGTTTCGACGATACGGTGATCGATCTGGGCGAGGGGCATGTGGTGCGGTTTCTGCCGGATCGCCGTGTCACCTATGACATGCCCGGAGTGGGTGTGATCGAGATCGACCGCGTGGACGGCAAGATCGTCGCGCAGTTTCCGGGCTTTGGTCCGGGTGAAAGCCCGGAGTGGGCCAGCGTGTCGGACAGCCGCGTGTCGATCACGACCGAGGCGGGGCGGTTGAGCGTGACCCGCTCCAAGGATGAGGTGTTCCGCTATTTTCCGGGGTGGGAGCTGTTCTGGTTCACGCTGGACAGCCCCTATCATGGACGCGGCGTTGGCGAGATCCTGTTCGGGCCGCAGATAGATCCGGCACGGAGCAATGTGGCGGGGGCCATCGCGGATTTCATGGGCAATCCGATGTGGCGGCACGCGGATGTGTTCTGGGCCATTGGCGAGACGGTGCTGATGGCGTTCCTTGGCACCTTCGGGGCAGCGATCATCGCCTTGCCGCTGGCTTTTCTTGCGGCCAAGAATTTTGCGCCCGTGGTGGCCTTGCGCTTTGCCGTGCGGCGCGTGTTCGATTTCGTGCGCGGTGTGGACGGGTTGATCTGGACGATCATCCTGAGCCGCGCCTTCGGTCCCGGTCCGCTGACCGGTGCGCTTGCGATCCTGATCACCGATGTTGGCGGCTTTGGAAAAAGCTTCTCCGAGGTGCTGGAGAATGTGGACAATCGGCAGATCGAGGGTGTGCAATCGACCGGGGCCAAGCCTTTGCAGCGCTACCGCTTTGGCGTGATCCCGCAGGTGACACCGATCCTGTTGTCTCAGATCCTGTATTACTTTGAATCCAACACCCGCAGCGCCACAATCATCGGCGCAATCACCGGGGGTGGCATCGGCTTGTTCCTGACCCAAGCGATGCAAACCCAGAAGGATTGGGAAGAGGTCACCTATTACATCGTGCTGATCGTGCTGATGGTGATGGTTATGGATACGGTGTCAGGTTGGTTGCGGCGGCGGCTGATCAAGGGCGACGATGCAGGGCATTGATGCGCGACATTGACGCGTTGCAGTTGAGTATTTGTGGAACGATGAAGGGGCAGGTGGCGTGAAGGATCTGAAGGCGGATGCGCCGATGCTGCACCCTGATTGCGAGATCAAGGATGCGACCTTCGGCGCGTGGTGCGAGATCGGGCGAGGCTCGCGGGTGGCCTATTCCGAGATCGGTGATTACAGCTATTGCGACCGTTACTGTGACATCGCAAATGCCACCGTGGGCAAGTTCGCCAATCTTGCGAGTTTCGTGCGGATCGGAGCGACGGATCATCCGCTGGACCGGGCGTCCTTGCATCATTTCATGTATCGCAGCGCGGCGTATTGGCCGGATGCGACGGATGATGCGGATTGGTTCGCCAAGCGCTGCGCGCGGCGGGTGGTGATCGGGCATGACACATGGATCGGGCATAACGCGCAGATCAAGCCAGAGGTCACGGTCGGGCATGGGGCGGTTGTCGCCTCGGGTGCGGTGGTTACGCGGGATGTGCCAGACTATGCGATCGTGGCGGGGGTGCCGGCACGGGTGATCCGGATGCGCCTGCCGGGTGATCTGGCGGCGCGGATGATCGCGCTGGGATGGTGGGATTGGGAGCACGCAAGGCTGCGCGACGCGCTTGAGGATTTTCGCGCCCTGTCGGTCGC
>NCJR01000373.1 GCA_002282555.1 Rhodobacterales bacterium 34-62-10 | reverse complement strand
CAAGCTTCCAGTCGACGACGGCCATAGATCAGGCTGTAGCGATCACCCTCAAGCGGCCGGACGAGGATTGGTACTCGCTGTCCGTTCTTGGAAATTGACGCCTTGAGGCCTTCAGTCTCGATCTGCAGCCGGTCATCGAGCCGACCTGTGGTTTCGATTTGGTCAGGCTCGATTTCGAAAACGCCGCCGCGCAGCCTGCGCCCCTCAAGAGCGTCGGGCGCGTTGCGCAGGGTCTGCAGTGGCAGTCCCAGTTTAGGCTTTCTTGCCATTGCGTCCCCACGTGTTCTGGATGATCTCCGCGATCTCATCGTTGACGGCGTTCATGGATTCGATTGCACGATCGAAAGTCTGACGCGTGAAGTCCTTCTTGTCGGCCTCGTAGAGCGTCTGCTTCGTCAGCCCTGCATCAGAGATCGCAGTCGACTCAACCATGTGGTTGGTCAGGACTGACCTGCCGAACAGACCCCGGATGAAAGCAATGACCTCGGTCTGCGGGGCATCACCCACCTTGTAGCGGGTCGGCAAAAAGCGCAGCCAGTCGAAGCGAAGGTTTGCGCCAGCATCCCGGATGACGCCAAGCAGATCAGCGGTCATTCGCAGAAACTGCGACATGGACATCAGATCGAGCATTTGCGGGTGAACGGTAACAAGCACCCCTGACGATGCTGAAAGGGCGGACATGGTTAAGAAGCCAAGCTGCGGCGGACAGTCGATGACGACGACGTCATAGTCTGCTTCAACACTATCAAGCGCATCACGCACACGGGCAAAGAACGCGCGGGCGCCGCCTCGCTGAATGGCAGCCGGCGTCTCATGTTCGAATTCCATGAGCTCGAGGTTCCCGGGAATCAGGTCAAGACCACGGATGTAGGTCTTGCGGATCACGTCCGAGATCGGGACCGGTTCATCGTAGCGAACCGCATCATACAGCGTGCCACCCTCCATCAGGTCCAGCTCAGGCTGGATGCCATGCAGCGCGGAAAAGGATGCTTGGGGGTCCAGATCGATCGCAAGGACACGATATCCCTTGAGAGCCAAGCGCTGCGCAAGGTGAGCTGATGTTGTCGTTTTCCCGGACCCGCCTTTGAAGTTCACAACAGAAACAATCTGAAGCTCGTCACCGGCACGACGTCCCGGAACGTAAGTCCCAGGCTTCTTCGCGTTTGCCTCAAGGGCATGGCGAATCTCCCAGATATCATCGAGGGTATATCGCCGGTGGCTGCCCGCAGTGGTTTCCACGTCAGCGATCTTTCCTTCTCGATGAAGCTTGCGAAGGTAGGTATGATCGACGCCAAGCAACTCTGCCGCCTCGCCGCTAGTCAGGCTGCGCATGACTTTCTTGGCGTCGGGAGGGAAGTGGGCCGCACGTTGCGCATGAAGATTGGACGCGAGAAGCTCTGCGTAGTGCCCGATGGCAATGTCCAGGTCCTGCTCAGCTTCGCTCATCTCTGCCTCGATTCGTGGGCGCGTTTTTTATGTGATCGCGCGTTATTTATCGAGACTATTGCCCGAGCTATCAGATTCGTGCAAGCTCTTTCTAGATTTGGTGTCAGTCGCTGCGTCATGCACAAGAGTAGCTAGGGTTTGGGGCAGGCTTGTCTTCGGAACCATTCGGATATACATTACAAGACGTATATCCGCATGGGAGCTCAAGATGCAGGTCGCGAAATGGGGTAACTCGCTGGCCGTCCGTTTGCCCGCAGAGCTCGTCCGAGAGCTTGGTCTCAAGGAGGGTGATCAGATCGACCTGGTCAAGGACGACGGACGGGTCAGAGTGCGGCGCCTTGCTCGTGCGGATGAGGTGCTGACCGGCCTGCGCCGCTTCCGGGGCAAGTTGTCCGCAGCAGAACGTCTGAGCCGCGACGACGCGCATGAGCGCTGAGTTCGCGGACACGAATGTCGTTCTTTACCTGCTCGACGACGGCGCAAAGGCCGATCGCGGCGAGGTCATCCTGGGGCAGGGGCCCCGGATCAGCGTTCAGGTTCTAAACGAGTCACTGGTGAACTGCCGCCGCAAAGCTGGCCTCAGTTGGGAGGAAGCAGCGACCTTTCTCGAAGGCGTGCGCGCCTTGTGTCCCGTCGAAGACCTGACCCTTCAGACCCATGACGTCGGCCGCGCTT
>NCJR01000063.1 GCA_002282555.1 Rhodobacterales bacterium 34-62-10 | reverse complement strand
TTCACCGCGCCTAGCCTAAAAGCCGTTGGTTACACTGATAATGATTGCTCTGAAAATTCTGAGCTGTCTGCAAAAAGACGCCTCGCTGTCGCAGCGGGAATTGGCGGAGCGTGTTGGGTTGTCGCAGAATGCCTGCTGGCGACGGTTGCAGCGGTTGCAATCCTCGGGGCTGATCAGCAATTCGCGCGTGACGGTGGACCTGTCACGGCTGGGTATGGACCTGACTGTCTTTGTGATGATCCGCACCAGCCATCATTCAAAGGACTGGGCCGAGGTTTTCACCCGCCATGTCAAGAACCTGCCCGAAGTGGTGGATTTCTACCGGATCGGCGGGGACTGGGATTACATGCTCAAGGTCGTGTGCCGGGGGATGCGGGGCTATGATCAGTTCTATCAGCGGCTGATCACGGGGTTTGATTTCACCACCGTGACGGGTCTGTTTTCGATGGAAGGGATCCTCGAGAACCGGCCACGGGATCTGTATCTTTAGGGGCGGTCTGCAAGGGGGCGCTGCATCAGGGCGGCCAGCGCACCCAGCAGCAGAAGGCCGGATGCGGCCAGCAGGCTGATCCCGATATTGCCCGCCAGATCGCCCACCAACCCGGCGCCGTAAGGCCCTGCCGTTTGTGCCACGGCGAAGACGACGGTGAACAGGCTGATGGCGCGGCCCCAGCTGTCAGCGGGCAGGTTCTGGCGGGCAAAGCTGGTGACCGCCCCCGGTGCCATGAAGACCGACAGGCCAAAGACCACGGCAGAGATCAGCAGGACGGGGCCTTGCGGGAGCAGGACCGGCAAGGCTGATCCGATGGCGATGCCTATCAGGATCATGGCCAGCGGCACGCCAGAGGCGAAGCGCGCCAGTATGGGACGCCAGACAAGGGGCGAGAGGCAGATGCTGACACCGAGCACCACCCAGACCAAGGCGATGAACGGGGCGCTGGCCTGCTGTTCGGTCATCCATGCCGACAGGAAGGTGAGGTAGACGATATAGCCCAGCCCAAAGCCCGCATAGCCCAGCAGTTCCGGCAGCATCCGCCGGATCGGAAGGGGTACGGGCTTAGCCTGCTTTTGTACCGGGGCGCGCAATTGGAATGCGGCCCAAAGGCCCAAGGGCACGAAAGACAGGCTCATCGCGCCGATCACGATCCAGCCCATTGGCCAGGAGGCTGGCCCCCAGGCATCAAGCATCAGGGGGAGTGCTGCGCCTGCCAGCACGATCCCCAAGCCGCCGCCTGATCCGAACAGGATCGCGATAGCCAGCGCGTTGCGGCGGGGATCGCCTTGGAACAGACCCGCCGCCAGCGCGCCTGCGGTGGAAAAGGACATCGCCCCCACCACACCCGCCACGATGCGCCAGAGGGTTTGCCACCACAGCGCGGCATGTAGCCCTGTGGCCAGCAGCGCCAGCGTCGTGGCCACCAAGCCGATGGCGAACAGGCGCGTGGGCGGGATCTGACGGATCAGGATCATGGTCAGGATCGCGCCTGCGATATAGCCCATGGCATTGGCGGTGTTCAGCCATCCGGCTTGGGCATAGGTCCAGCCCATTTCGGATTTCATCGACGGCAGGATCAGACCGTAGGCAAAGCGGGCAAAGCCATTGGTGACCGTGACGCCAAGTGCCAGACCTGTCAGCACCAGCCAAGGACGGGTGAGGGGCGCGCTCATGCCCGCGCACCGTTTGGCCGGGCTGGTGTAAGGGGGCGGGTCTGCGTCATCGGGCCAGTGTCCTCTGGCCCTCCCCCAACGGGATGCCGTTGCCTGCAAGCTGCCAAGTGCTGCGACAAGGTGCAAGCCCCTGCTTGGGCCTGCCTTATCGCATCAGGACGACAGGCACCTTGCAGGCGCGGATCATCGCGGTCGTGGTCGAGCCGATGATGAGGCTGCGGATGCGGGAATGGCCGTAAGCGCCCATGACCAGCATGTCGAACTGCGCCTCCTCGACCAGCTTGGCCAGTGCCGTTTCGGGCTGGCCCGGCAGGATGGATGCGTGCGCCGTCAGACCTGCGGCCTTGAGCAGGGCCTTGGCATCCTCCAGCCCATTTGTGACCTGAGGCGAGGCGGTGCCGACGGTCACGACATGGATATCGAGGCCCGCAAACAAGGGACTGCGGGCGATGTGATCCACGGCTTTCATGGCCGAAGTGCCGCCGTCATAGGCAACCAGCACCTTGGCGATGGGCCGGAACGCGCGGGAGGCCACGAAAACCGGCTTGTGGCTGGCGCGGACGATCCGTTCAAGGTTCGATCCCAGATGGCCCTTGGCGAAATCCGCCGCCTCGCCGCGCTTGCCGATGATGATGACGCGGGCGTCGGTTTCGAGTTCGGCCACGGCTTCGACGATATCGCCGTGGCGCAGGCGGGTCGCGATGTCGGCCACACCGTCCTTGTCCAGAATGGCGCGGGCATCCTCAAGGATAGCGCGGCCCCGGTGGGTGATGAGCTTGGCACGCTGCGCGTCCAGTTCGGCCAGTTCTTCCAGCAGGGCGGTGCGTGCGCCTAGCTTGATCGTGCCGGAGTGGTCCTGCGTCTGGGGTGCGTCGCGGCGGCCCAGAACATGGATCAGTTCGACCGGCGCGCCCGTGCGCTGCGCGATCCATGCGGCGTGGTCGCAGACCGAGGCCGCGTAGACCGAGCCGTCCACCAATGCGATGATCTTGTCTGTCATGGTCGGTCCCTTCTTACAGCGTTTCGATTTTACACCGAGACAAAACTTATCACCTAACGCGTTGAAATCTTTGATTTCAGGCAGCGTTAGGTGATTCAGGCTAAATCGATAACGCTTTAATGCGCCATCAGCTTGTCCATGGCCCCCGGCTTGTCATGGATGGCAAGCTGGTCGACGATGGTCTCGGATGCTGCGTTCATGCCCACAATCTCGACCTCGGCCCCGTCGCGGCGGAATTTGAGCACGGCCATGTCAAGCGCCTGCACGCTGGAGATATCCCAGATATGGGCGCGGCTGACGTCGATGATGACCTTGTCCAAGGCTTCCTTGAAGTCGAAGGCGTTCATGAAATCCTCGACCGAGCCATAGAACATCTGCCCCTCGATCACATAAGTGCGCTGGGTGCCGTCCTTGGAGATGGTCGAGGTGACCTTGAAGAGTTGCGCGATTTTGGCGGCGAAGAAGATGCCCGACAACAGCACACCGACCAGCACGCCGATGGCAAGGTTATGGGTGTAGATCACTGTCACCACCGTGGCGATCATCACGATGGAGGACGAGCGTGGATGCGTTCGCAGCGCCTTGATCGAGGACCAAGAGAAGGTGCCGATCGAGACCATGATCATGATCGCCACCAATGCGGGCATCGGGATCTGACTGACCAGATCACCCAAGAACACCACAAGGATCAGCAGCACGACCCCTGCGGTAAAGCAAGAGAGCCGCCCGCGCCCGCCGGATTTGACGTTGATGATCGACTGGCCGATCATGGCACAGCCCGCCATGCCGCCGATGAAACCCGTCGCGGTATTGGCGATGCCTTGGCCGATACATTCCTGATTGCGGTCGGATCTGGTGTCGGTCAGGTCATCGACGATGTTCTGTGTCATCAGGCTTTCCAGCAGGCCCACCACCGCCACCGCGATGGAATAGGGCAGGATGATCATCAGCGTCTCGAGCGTCAGGGGGATATCGGGGATCAGGAACACCGGCAGCGTGTCGGGCAGTTCGCCCATGTCGCCCACGGTGCGGACATCCCAGCCGAAGAACAGGGTCAGCGCGGTCAGCACGATGATCGTCACCAATGGCGAGGGAATGGCGCGTGTCAACAGCGGGAAAAGGTAGATGATCGCCAGCCCCGCCGCCACCAGCGCATAGGTCAGCCACGTAACGCGGCCTGGGTCCAGTTCGGGCAGTTGCGCCATGAAGATCAGGATCGCCAATGCATTGACGAACCCGGTCATCACGGATTTCGAGACATAGCGCATCACGAAACCCAAGCGCAGCAGGCCCATCACGATCTGGATCAGCCCCGCCAGCACGGTCGCCGCAAGTAGGTATTGCAGCCCGTGATCCTTGACCAGCGTCACCATCAGGACCGCCGTCGCAGCGGTTGCGGCCGAGATCATGCCGGGGCGACCGCCTGTGATCGCCACCAGAACGGCAATCGAGAAACTGGCGTAAAGCCCGACCTTGGGATCGACACCCGCGATGATGGAAAAGGCAATCGCCTCGGGGATCAGGGCCAGCGCCACGACAAGACCTGCAATCAGGTCGGCGCGGATATTGCCCGTCCATTCGGAGCGGTACGTATCAAGTGAAATCATCTGCAATCCGTCCATCATCGACAACAATCCTTGGGATCGGGTCGAGATCAATGCCCACAGGGAGCGTGTTCGGTTTGTCCGGCGGATCGGCGGCCGGAAGAGCCACTCGGGGATCGCACCCAAGTCCATGTTCGCTGCGAGGCGGCTTACAGGGGGTGGTCGTGCTTGCCAACCCCGAAAGCGCGCCGCGGCATGCTGTCCGCATGCTCATTGCCTGCGCGCGGGGTGTTTCCATTCCCGGCGAAGCGATTACCTTGTGGGCGTGATGCCCCAAAGGATACCCGATGCTGCTGAGCCTGCGCGATGTGACCAAGACCTATCCGGGAACCGAAGCGCCGGTGCTGCGCGGTGTGTCCTTTGATCTGGACAGTGGTTGCATGCTGGCGCTGACGGGCGAGTCCGGGTCCGGCAAGAGCACGCTGTTGCACCTGATCGGCGGGCTGGATACGGCGGATAGCGGTGTTGTCGCGATCAAGGGCACGGATCTGACCGCACTGGACGATGTGGGGCGTGCGGCGCTGCGGCGGGGCACAGTGGGCGTAATCTTTCAGCAGTTCAACCTGATCCCGTCGCTGAACGTGGCGGCGAATATCGCGTTTCAGGCAAGGCTGGCCGGGCGGCATGATCCGGCGCGGGACCGGGCGTTGGCGGACAGGTTGGGGCTATCTGCACATCTGCACAAATACCCCGAACAATTGTCGGGCGGACAGCAGCAGCGCGTGGCGATTGCGCGGACCTTGTCGCCGCGCCCTGCCCTTGTGTTGGCGGATGAGCCCACCGGCAATCTGGATGAGGCGACGGCGGATACCGTGCTGACCCTGCTGCGCGATCTGGTGGCCGAGACGGGCGCGGGGCTGATCCTTGTGACCCATTCGGAACGGCTGGCGGCGTTGATGCCGCGTCGGTTGCATCTGCGTGCGGGGCTGTTGGCGTGACCTTTGCGATCCTGTCCGCGCTGGCATCGCATTGGCGGCGCAATCCGTTGCAACTGGTGACGCTGTTGGCGGGTCTGGCCTTGGCGACGGCGCTTTGGTCGGGCGTGCAGGCGATCAATGCCGAAGCGCGGGCGAGTTATGACGCGGCGGCCGCGACCTTAGGTGAGGGGCAGTTTGCCCAGATCACGGCGCGGGGTGGTGGGGCGATCTCGCAGCAGACCTATGTGGCGCTGCGCCGGGCGGGATGGGCCGTGTCACCGGTGATCGAGGGGCGGCTGGACGGTGTGCGCCTGATCGGGTTGGAGCCTTTGACGGCACCCAGCGGGTTGGGGCCGGTGCGCGTGGATGCGGGCGCGGATCTTGGGGCCTTTCTGTCGGGTGAGGGGCAGATTTTCGCAAGGCCGGACACGTTGGCACGGTTGCCCGATACGGGGGCAGCGGGCGTCGCCTCGCCCGATGTGGCACCCAATACGGCGCTGACGGATATCGGATTGGCGCAGCGCCTGTTGGGGCGCGCGGGGCAGATTGATCGGCTGATCGTGGCACCTGTGCAACCCCTGACGCGGCAACCCCTGTCCGATGTGGCCCCCGACCTGATGCAGAGTGCCGCGCAGGAAGGTGGCGATGTGGCGCGATTGACCGACAGTTTCCATCTGAACCTGACGGCCTTTGGTCTGCTGTCCTTTGCCGTAGGTTTGTTCATCGTGCATGGGGCCATTGGTCTGGCGTTTGAGCAGCGTCGCCCGATGGTGCGCACGTTGCGGGCTTTGGGCGCGCCTCTTGGATCGGTGATGGCGCTGATGGCGGTGGAACTGGCGGTGCTGGCGCTGATCGCCGGGGGGATTGGTGTGGGGCTGGGCTATGTCATCGCGGCCGCGCTGTTGCCCGATGTGGCAGCGACGTTGCGCGGGCTTTACGAGGCGGATGTGTCGGGGCAGCTAAGCCTGCATCCCGCATGGTGGTTGTCGGGTCTGGCGATTGCGCTGGGGGGCACGGCGGTGGCGTCAGCCGGGGCGTTGTGGTCGCTGGCGCGGATGCCACTGCTGAGCGGGGCGCAACCACGGGCTTGGGCGATGGCGCGGCAAGGCGGGCGTCTGGCGGCGGTCGCGGTTGTTCTGCTGCTGGTGGCAGGAGGGCTGGCGGTCTGGGGATCGGGGTTGATCGCAGGTTTTGCCATGCTGGGCGCGTTGCTGATCGGGGGGGCGCTGGCCCTGCCGCCGCTGCTGGCGCGCATGTTGCGGCTGGCGGAAGGCGCGGCGCGCGGTGCGGTGACGCAGTGGTTCTGGGCCGATACCCGCCAACAGGTGCCCGGTCTGTCGCTGGCGTTGATGGCGCTTTTGCTGGCGATGGCGGCGAATGTGGGCGTGTCCACCATGGTGTCGTCGTTCCGCCTGACCTTCACCGGGTTTCTGGATCAGCGTCTGGCGTCCGAGTTGTATGTCAGTGCCGCCGACACCGCGCAGGCAGAGGCGATCATCGCCGTGGCCGGGCGTGAGGCGGATGCGATCCTGCCGCTGCTGTCGGCGGATCAGACGGTGGAGGGTTTGCCCGCGCAGGTCTATGCCGCGCGGGATCACGCGACCTACCGTGAGAATTGGCAGTTTCTGCGGGCGGTGCCGGATGTCTGGGACAGGTTGGCGCGCGCGGAAGGCGTGCTGATCAACGAACAGCTCTACCGCCGCGCGGGGCTTGATCTGGGGGCGATGGTGCCGGTCGGGGCCGGGGTCAGCCTGCCCGTGCTGGGGATTTACGGCGATTACGGCAATCCGATCGGGCAGGTGATCGTGACGGAAGCCCTGTTTCGCGACGTATTTCCGGATATCGACGCGCTGCGGTTTGGGCTGCGGATTGCGCCGGATCAGGTTGGGGAATTGCGCGCGGCGCTGCGCGATCAGGCGGATATTCCTGATGCCGCGATGATCGATCAGGCGGCGATCAAGGCGATGTCCTTGGCGGTATTCGAGCGGACCTTTACCGTCACCACCGCCTTGAACGTGCTGACGCTGGCCGTGGCGGGTTTCGCGATCCTGATGAGCCTGCTGACGCTGGCGGCGATGCGATTGCCGCAACTGGCCCCGGTCTGGGCCTTGGGGTTGACGCGGCGCAGGCTGGCGGGGCTGGATCTGGTCCGCGCCATCTTGCTGGCCGCGTTGACAGGAGCGCTGGCCCTGCCGCTGGGTCTGGCGCTGGCATGGGCGCTGCTGACCGTGGTGAATGTCGAGGCGTTTGGCTGGCGGTTGCCGATGTATCTGTTTCCGCTGGATTATCTGCGGCTGGGGGTGCTGGCGCTGTTGGCGGCGGCGCTGGCCGCGCTTTGGCCGGCATGGTCTTTGTCGCGCACCCCGCCTGCGCAATTGCTGGGGGTGTTTCGCCATGAACGCTAAGGTCATTTTGCTGGCGATCCTGCTGCCCTTGCAGGCTGCGGCGCAGGGATTTGCCGGGTTGGGCGCCGCAGTGGATGACTTCGCCGTCCCGGTGCCGGGCCGCGCGCTGGAATTTCCTGCCGATCACGGGGCGCATCCTGCCTATCGCATCGAATGGTGGTATCTGACCGCCAATATGACCGGGCCGGATGGCACGCCCTATGGGTTGCAATGGACCCTGTTCCGGTCGGCCCTTGCGCCCCGCGATGGGCAGGGGTGGGAGACGCCGCAGCTTTGGATGGGGCATGCGGCCGTGACGACGCCCGAGGCGCATTTTGTGGCGGAACGATTGGCGCGGGGCGGGATTGGTCAGGCGGGGGTGGTGGCTGATCCCTTTGCCGCATGGATCGACGACTGGGCGATGGCGGGGCCGGATTTTGATCAGTTGCGCCTGACGGCATCAGGGGCGGAGTTTGCCTATGACGTGGCGCTGACGGCGACCGGGCCGTTGATCCGGCATGGGCAGGACGGTTATTCGGTGAAATCTGCGGCGGGGCAGGCCAGCTATTACTATTCGCAGCCGTTTTTCGATCTGGCGGGGACATTGACCCTGCCGGGTGGCGATATCCCTGTGACGGGGCGGGCATGGCTGGACCGGGAATGGTCATCGCAGCCACTGGCGGCGGATCAGACGGGGTGGGACTGGTTTTCACTGTCCTTCGATACGGGGGACAAGATGATGGGTTTCGTGCTGCGCGGAACGACCGATTACACCGCCGCGACATGGATCAGCGCCGATGGGCAGGCCACGGCCTTTCCCGATGGGGCCTTTGCCGCCACGCCGCTGGGCTGGCATGAGGTGGCGGGGCGCGACGTGCCCGTGACATGGCGCGCGCGTTTGCCCGACAAGGGTGTGGATGTGACCGTGACAGCCCTAAACCCCGATGCATGGATGCAGACATCCGTGCCCTATTGGGAGGGTCCGGTGACGATCAGCGGCAGCCACGCAGGTGTCGGCTATCTGGAGATGACAGGCTATGATGAGTGATCCGCATCCTTGGGCGTCCTCGCTGGACGGGCTGCTGGCGCTGTGGCTGCTATTCGCCGCGTCCGGCACGGTTTGCGCAGACACGCTGCACGGCGTCGTCATCGTGGCGATCGACGGCGACACCGTGCTGTTCAAGCCCGACCACTATCCCCCTGGTTCGCGCGCCTTCCTGAAAGTCCGCCTGGCCGATATCGACGCCCCCGACCGTATTCAGGAACGGGTGCATCCGGAAGTGGACATGAAAGAACTGATGCTGGCCTTTGCCGCC
>NCJR01000372.1 GCA_002282555.1 Rhodobacterales bacterium 34-62-10 | reverse complement strand
CGGAAGGGGGTGGGCAGGGCCGCCAGCTTGTCGATCGTGGTGGCGCGGGGGTGTTCGTCCTGCGAGACGACCACGGCATCGCCCTTGCGCTGCGGGATCGTGACGGGCGCAATCTCTCGCGCCAGACGCCCGCTTTCGATGGCGGCGATGGCGCGCATTTGCGAGCGCAGGGCGAAAGCGTCCTGATCGGCGCGGGAGATGTTGAAATCCGCCGCCACATTCTCGGCGGTTTCGGGCATGGAATCGGTGCCGTAAGCCTTGTGCATCGCGCGGTTCACGAAACGCCAGCCGATGGTGGTGTCATAAATCTCGGCGCGGCGGGAAAAGGCAGCATCTGCCTTGGGCATCACCAAGGGGGCGCGGGACATTGATTCGACGCCGCCTGCCAGCACCACCTCGGCCTCGCCTGTTTTGATGGCGCGCGCGGCTTGGCCCACGGCATCAAGGCCAGACCCGCAGAGGCGGTTGACGGTGACGCCCGGCACGCCTTCGCCCAGACCCGCCAGCAGCACGGCCATGCGCGCGACGTTGCGGTTATCTTCGCCTGCTTGGTTGGCGCAGCCCATGATGCATTCGTCCACCGTAAGCCCCGGAAACTGCGCCATGACCGCGCGGATCACGCCGGCCAGCAGGTCATCGGGCCGGACCGAGGACAGCGCCCCACCATAGCGGCCAATCGGGGTGCGCAGCCCCTCGCATAGGAATGCCTCTCTCATGCTTCGTCCTCCTTGAAATGGGTTCCGGAAATCTGCCGCGACAGGCCACGGAACAGGGCCACTTTGCGCCCATCCTCGCCCGTCACGGTCACGTCATAGACGCCGGATCGTCCGGCCAGATGCACCTCTGTCGCGGATGCGGTCAGCACTTCGGCGGGTTTGCCGGGGCTGAGGAAGGTGATCGTATTTTCTTGCGCCACAACAAGCGTGTTATGGCTGTTGCAGGCATAGGCAAAGGCGGTGTCGGCCAGCGTGAAGATATAGCCGCCGTGACAGATGCCATGCCCGTTCAGATGCTCGGGGCGCACCTGCATGGTCATCACCGCCTGACCGGGGGCGACACGGACCAGCACCATGTCAAGCGCATGGGCCGCCACATCGGTGGACCACATCGCGGCTGCCGAGCGTTCGGCGCGTTCTTCGGGCGTCATGGTCTCTCCTCCCCCTGACTTGGAAGCAACCTGCACAAAACCGACCGCGCGGTCAAGAGTATTGCGTTGATCCGCAACCTGCGCCATGCTGTGCGGGATGATGCGCGATCTCAAGGGAGGATTTCCGATGCTCAGACCCCATAGTTTTGCCTGCGGGCAATGGATGGCGCCGGGGGATTCGGCGACCGATATCGTCGGGCCCGTGACGGGTCAGGTGATCGCGCAGGCGGGCGGGGCCGCGCTGGATATGCAGGCGATGCTGGATCATGCGCGATTGGTGGGTGGCCCCGCGTTGCGGGCGATGGGGTTTCACGACCGCGCCCGGATGATCAAGGCGCTGGCCGGGTATCTGGACGCACGCAAGGAGCAGCTTTACGCGCTGAACGCCCTGACGGGGGCGACGCGGCGCGATGGCTGGGTGGATATTGACGGCGGGATCGGCACGATGGGGCTTTTCGCGGCCAAGGGGCGGCGCGAGATGCCCGATGGTCATGTCTATATCGACGGCGAGGTTGAGGCGCTGAGCCGGAAGGGAACCTTTCTGGGCCAGCATATCGCGGTGCCGTTGCAAGGTGTGGCAGTACAGATCAACGCCTTCAACTTTCCGGTCTGGGGGATGCTGGAAAAGCTGGCCCCTGCCCTGCTTGCGGGTGTGCCATCCATCGTGAAGCCCGCGACGCAGACCTGCTATCTGACCGAGGCGTGCGTGCGGCTGATCATCGAGAGTGGTCTGCTGCCCGAGGGCGCGCTGCAACTGGTAATCGGGCGGACGGGGGACCTTTTGGACCGCTTGGGGGCGCAGGATGTGGTGGCCTTTACCGGATCGGCGGATACGGCGCTGATGCTGCGGAGCAACCCGGCCCTGATGCGGCATTCGACGCGGTTCATGGCGGAACAGGACAGTCTGAACGCGTCCATCCTTGGGCCGGATGCGGGGGTGGAGAGTGCGGAGTTTGCGCTGTTCATCAAGGAAGCGGTGACCGAGAT
>NCJR01000371.1 GCA_002282555.1 Rhodobacterales bacterium 34-62-10 | reverse complement strand
CGCGACCCTGTCGGCGGCGCATCGCGGCGGGGCCTTGTTGAACCGTCTGGCCGATATCACCGGGGCGCGGGAATGGAATCCGGTGCCGGCGGATTTGCGGGCGCTTTTGGCGGATCTTGAGACACTGGCCGCGCCTGCCCTGCCAGCGGGCGTGACTCTGTCGATCCGCAACACGATCCCGCAGGACGCCTTGCTGCTGGACACGGGCATGTTGCAGGATTCGCTGCTGAACCTGATCCTGAACGCGCGGGATGCCTGCGGGTTGACGGGGCGGATCATGCTGGACGTGACGCCGGTGCAGAACACATGGGCCGAATTCACTGTCAGGGATACCGGTCCCGGCTTTTCCGAGGCGGCGCTGCACCATGCGCTGGAGCCGTTCTTTACCACCAAGGGCGGCGAAGGCACGGGTCTGGGTCTGGCCATGGTTTATGACATGGTCAAGCTGGCCGGGGGCCGGGTCTGGATCGACAATACCGACTCTGGCGGTGAAGTGCGATTGCGCCTGCCGCTGCGACCCGCGCCTATGCCGCTGGCGCCGGGACTTGTCCTGCTGATCGAGGACAGCCCCGATCTGCGCGCCGGTATCCGCGAGATGCTGCGGGCGCAGGGTCATGCGGTGATCGAGGCCGCGAGCGTGGATGAGGCCTTGGCGCTGCTGGCGCAATTGCCTGATATCACGTTGATCCTGTCGGATATCACGCTGGAAGGGGACGCGACCGGGCTGGACCTGTTGGACCGCCTGCCGAAGGGACATCCGCCATGTCTGCTGATGACGTCGCTGCCGGTGGAACATCCCTGCCATAGGGCGGCTTTGGAGAGGGTGCCGGTCCTGACCAAACCTTTTACCGCCCATGGGCTTTATGCCTTTGTGCAAAGCGGAGGCACACAAAGATGACGGCGCCCCTTGTCACCATCCTTGATGATGAACCCGCGATCCGGACCATGCTGGCCGATGCGCTGAGCGAGGCCGGGTTCCGCACCATGAGTTTCGGGCGCGCGACCGAGTTCGAGGCGGCGCTGAAGACCGCGACGCCGGATATCTGTCTGGTGGATCTGTCCCTGCCGGATCGGGACGGGCTGACGCTGGTGCATCGTCTGGCGCTGGAACAGGGGGCGGTGGTCATCATCATCTCGGGCCGGGCGCAGGTGCAGGACCGGGTGACGGGGCTGGAACTAGGGGCGGATGATTACATCATCAAGCCCTTCGATCCGGCCGAGGTGGTGGCGCGGATCCGGGCGCGGCTCAGACGGGGTCAGGTCACGACGCAGACCGGTCAGACCGCGCGGTTCAACGGCTGGACCGCACATTTCGACAGCTACACGCTGGAGGATGAAAGCGGGGCCGAGACGCCGTTTTCCCA
This sequence comes from Rhodobacterales bacterium 34-62-10, assembly GCA_002282555.1. Classification (GTDB taxonomy): domain Bacteria; phylum Pseudomonadota; class Alphaproteobacteria; order Rhodobacterales; family Rhodobacteraceae; genus Seohaeicola. The sequence goes on along the minus strand of NCJR01000371.1, from coordinate 793 downwards.
TGCCGAAGGCGAGGTGCTGCGGCTGTTTCTGGAACGGCCCAAGCGCCTGATCTCACGCGCGATGATGCAGGAGATTCTGGGCGGTGCAGCGGGCGACAGTTTCGACAGGGCGATGGATGTGCGTATCTCGCGGCTACGGACCAAGCTGCGCGAGGACCCCAAGAACCCGCGCCTGATCAAGACGATTTATGGCGCGGGCTATATCTTTGTGGGTGATGTGGAGTGGGCTGGATAGGCCAGAACCGGGGTTCCACCCCGGACCCCGGGATATTTCAGGCAAGAAGACGTGTCAGCGCGTCTTGGCCAGATCGGGGAGCGCGGCAGCCATGACGTGAAGCCCGGTCAGCAGATCGTCCTCGGCTGTATCTTCAGCAAAGGCGTGGCTGATCCCGTTGATCGAGGGCACGAACATCATCGCGGCGGGCATCAGGGCCGAGACATTGGTGGCGTCATGCAGCGCGCCCGATTGCATCTCGCGCCAGCGGCCGGGGACGCAGGCTTCGGCGGATGTGCCAAGGGCAGCGCGGAACGCCGGGTGCATGGCCACGGGTTCCAGCCCAAGCATGTCCGAGAAAGACAGTGTCATGCCGTGGGCAGCGGCGATCTCAGCAACGGTGGCGCGGATCACATCCTCCATCCGTTTCAGGCGCGTGGTGTCACCGTCGCGCCATTGCATCGAGAATTCGACACGCCCCGGCACGATGGAATGCGCCCCCGGATGCAGGCTGACATGACCGATGGTCCAGACGGATTGCGGCGTCACGATATTGCGCAGACGGTCATTCAGCGCGGT
>NCJR01000001.1 GCA_002282555.1 Rhodobacterales bacterium 34-62-10 | reverse complement strand
CAGCATCGGCATCAGCGGCGCCAGCCCGATGGCCACGACCGCGTTCACAACCATCGCAATCACGGCATAGCGGAAAGGGCTGCGTGTATCCTCACGCGCGAAATAAAGCGGTTGCAGGATTTTCTGGATCACGAATGCCGGCAGACCCAATCCATAGACTGCCACAGCCATCGCAATAGCAGCGCTATCATCCGCTGTTGTGGCACCGCGCTCAAACAGGACGGACACCAACGGAAGAGGCACTGCCACCAGTGCCACAGCGGCGGGAATGGTCAGTGCCAGCGAAATCTCCGCGGCCCGGCTCAGGGCATTGCGCCCGCCCGAGTCATCGCCAGCTGCCAGCCGCCGTGACAGGTCCGGCAACAGCACCACGCCGATGGCAATACCAACCACGCCCAGCGGCAACTGATAAAGACGATCAGCAGCATAAAGCCAGCCAACAGCGCGGTCGAAATAGCTGGCGACCTGTTGGCCCACCAGCAGATTGACCTGCACCACGCCACCCGCCAAAGCGGCGGGTATGGCGATGCGGACAAGGCGATTCATCTCGGGCGTCCAGCGAGGACGCCGCGGCATGAGGCGGAACCCGGCCTTGCGGGCTGCGTGCCAGACCAATGCAAGCTGCGCAACACCCGCAACCGGGATGCCCCAGATCAGCGCCATGGCCACGTCTAGGCCCAGTGTCGCCGCACTGACCATGGCGGTGACAAGGATCACATTCAGCAACACCGGTGCAGCAGCGGCGGCAGCAAATCGGCCGGTCGCGTTCAAGACGCCTGACAGCAGAGCCGCCAACGAGATGAACAGGATATAGGGAAATACGATCCGTGCGAAATCAACTGAAAGTGCAAACTGCTCCTGTCCGGCAAAACCACTCGCCAAGGCATAGATCATCCAGGGCATGAACAACTGCGCCAGCAGCGTCAAAAGGATCAGGATCGAAGCCAGCCCGGAAAAAGCGGTTTCGGCGAAACCATGCGCGTCCTCGCCCGCTTGAAACTTTTTGGAAAACATCGGGACGAATGCCATGTTGAACGCGCCTTCGGCAAAAAAGCGGCGGAACATGTTGGGCAGGCGGAAGGCCACCACATAGGCCTCGTAAGCGGGGCCAGTGCCCAGATAGGCCAGAATGATCGCGTCGCGCACGAATCCCAGCACGCGGCTGGCCAGCGTCCACAGACCTACGGTCATGAAGCCGGCGATCAGGCGTATGGGTTTCATGACAGGCGGCCCCTTGCTGCGTCTGTTGCACGACTATCCCAAGCCTGACCGCCTTGAAAGAGGGCGCGACCCCGGATCAGGAAATCGCCCGCTCCACGCCCTTCTCGATCGCTTCCCGCAGTTTGCGTTCCAGCGATTTCTGTTTTGAAAGTGAGTGGAATTTCAACCCGAACATGTCCTTCACATAGAACGTGTCCACCACCTGCTCGCCATAGGTCGCGATCACTGCACTGGCGATATAGACATTGGCATTGGCCAAGGTGCGGGTCAGGTCGAACAGCAGGCCCGGACGGTCGCGTGTATCGACCTCGATGATGGTATAGATCTCGGAACCCTCGTTGTCGAAGGTGATCGATGTGGCCACACGGAAGGCGCGTTCGCGTTTCTTGATCTTGTCGCGGCTTTTGATCGCTTCGGTCGTGACCACCTCACCCTTGAGGGTCTTGTCGATCATCTGCCGTAACCGGGGCAGGCGGGTCGCATCATAGGGGCTTCCGCTTTCGTCCTGCACCCAGAACACCGCTGTGGCGAACCCGTCCTTGGACGTATAGGTCCGCGCATCCACCACATTGGCCCCCACCAGCGCCAGCGCACCTGCCAGTCGCGAAAAGATGCCCGGATGATCCGACAATGCGAAACAGGCGCGCGTGGCGTCGCGGTCTTCGTCGGGGACAAGGTCGATACGTATCTCGTCATCAGGCAGATCGCGCAGCATGTTCGCAAAGACGATCTGCGTGCGGGTGTCCAACCCCTGCCAGTAGGGTGGGTAATGCCGACCCAACTCGGTCTTGAGGGCCGCGGCGTCCCAACCTTTGAGGGCGTCGCGCAACTCCGCCTTGGCCTCGGCTCCCCGATGCTCGCGGTTCAGATCCTCAAGCCCATGTTCCAGCGCGCGCGTGGTCTCGCGGTGCAACTGCCGGATCAGCATGGCTTTCCAGTTGTTCCACGTGTTCGGCCCGACCCCCCGGATGTCACAGACCGTCAATACGGTCAGCAGATCCAGACGCTTGCGGGTCTTTACCGCCTTGGCGAAATCCCGCAGGGTGCGCGGGTCCGACAGATCGCGCTTCTGCGCGATGTCCGACATCAGCAGATGATAACGCACAAGCCATTCCACAGTTTCCGCATCGGCCTTGTTCAGCCCCAATCGCGGTGCGACCTTCCGCGCGATCTGTGCGCCCAGAACCGAATGATCCTCGCTCCGGCCCTTGCCGATATCATGCAGCAAAAGTGCGATATAAAGGACCCTGCGGTTCACTCCTGCGCGCAAAATGCCGGACACGACCGGCAATTCCTCGACCAGCTCGCCCCGTTCAATCTGGGCAAGGTTGCGGATGCACTGGATTGTGTGCTCGTCCACCGTATAGCTGTGATACATGTTGAACTGCATCATCGCCACGATCGGTTCGAACTCGGGGATGAAAGCGGCCAGCATCCCCAACTCGTTCATCCGGCGCAGGGCGCGCTCCGGGTTCCCGTGTTTGAGCAGCAGGTCCATGAATATCTGCTGGGCCTCACGTGTTGTGCGAACCCCGTCATCGATAAGGTTGAGGTTCGCCGTGACAAGGCGCATCGCGTCAGGGTGGATCAACATGCCTGTGCGCAATGCTTCCTCGAACAGGCGCAGCAGGTTCAACTTGTCCTTGAGGAAGTCCGCCTCGTTCTCGATCGCCAGACGGTTGTGGATTACCTGATAACCGGGCTTGACCTTGGGGGTGCGGCGGAAAATGCGCTCCAACAGGGGGCCGGATTTGACATGCAAAGCCTCGAGCTTGGTCAGGAAGATCCGCGTCAGATCCCCGACTGACGTGGCATGGCGGAAATAATCCTGCATGAAATGCTCGACCGCGCGACGCCCACCCTTGTCCACATAACCCATGCGTTCGGCAACCTGCACCTGCAGGTCAAAGGTCAACTGATCCGCAGGCCGCCCGGTGATCAGATGCAGATGGCAGCGCACCGCCCACAGGAAATTCTCGGCTTTCTGGAAGGTGGCATATTCCTCGGGGCGGAACATTCTGATCCGCACCAATTCTTCGGGGTTCTGCACACCGTGCAGGTATTTTGCAATCCAGAACAGCGATTGCAGATCGCGCAGGCCGCCTTTGCCTTCTTTGACATTGGGCTCGACCATATAGCGCTGACCGCCCTGTTTTTCATGACGCGCATCACGTTCGGACAGCTTGGCCTCGATGAATTCGCGTGCCGTGCCCTTGAAAAGCTCAGTCTTCAGACGCCGGTCCAGTTCCGCAGCCAGCACTGGGTCCCCACCCAGAAAGCGATGTTCCAGCAGGGCGGTGCGGATCGTGAAATCCTCGTCGCCCAGACGCAGGCAGTCCTTCACCGTGCGGCTGGCATGGCCGACCTTCAGGCGAAGATCCCAAAGGATGTAAAGCATTGTCTCGATCACCGCCTCGGCCCATGGTGTGATCCGTGTCGGACTGAGAAACAGAAGATCCACGTCCGATTGCGGGGCCATTTCACCCCGCCCATACCCTCCGACAGCGATCAGCGCGATCCGCTCGTTTGAAGATGGACGCTCAAGAGGATGTACCTGACGCATAGCCACATCTTGCGCGCAGGCCACAATACAATCTGTCAGCCAAGCATAGGCACGGGTTACGGGACGCGCATCAAAAGGCCGCGCGGCAAAGGCCTCGGCGATAGCGGCGCGACCGTCCTGCAGGGTCTGCGACAGCACCGGCACGACGGCTGCGCGCATCTGCACCGGTTTCAGTTCTTTCGTCGCATCGCGCAACGACCGGGTCACCGCTCCTGCGTCAAATATATTGCTGGCCGGACAGATAAGATCGTCCGGTGGCAACGGCAGGGTCTGGAGGTGCTGGGTCAGTGCCGGATCAGAATCCGGCACCGCCAAAGGCTCTTGGGGCAGGGTCAATCACAACCACCTGTCTGTCGCGTATCTGGGCCACGGCCAGCCCGCGCTCATTCGTGCCATCGGGACGCAACCGGAAGATCCCGTTCACGCCTTGGAACCCCGCGCTCTGCGTAAGGGAGGCGCGGTCCAATGCATCGCTTCGCCCAGAGCTGATCAACGCGCCGATTGCCGCAATGCCGTCATAGGCCAGCCCGCCAATGGGATGGGGGCTTTCGCCATAAGCAACTTCATAGCGGCTGCGGAAACGGGCTGACATCACGGGATCGGGCAGTGCGAACCATCCGCCCTGCACCCCGGGAAGTTCGGTGGTCTGGCTGGGGATATCCCAGCGCGTCAACCCGATATACTGTGTCGTCGTCGGAGAAACTCCTGCCTCGGGCAGAAGTTGGGTCAGAAGCGGTAGCGCCCCCGCCGTATCCGCCGTCATGAAAACCGAATCCGCAGCGCCGCTGCGCACAGCGCTTACGATCTGCGGAACCGCCTGCACGACACCGTTCTGCGAAAATTCATGGCTGATCGCGCCGACCACTGTACCACCACTGCGGGCCAAGGCCGTTTCCACGGCTGCGCGACCGGCACGCCCCGCAACATCTTCGGAATAGACAACGACGGTGCGGGCTTTGCCCTGACTGACTGCATAATCTGCCAGACGCTCGGCCGTATTGTCGAAGGTGGGACCAAGTATGAAAAGATTGCCGCCTGCGATCGATGTGTTGTTTGAAAAGGCCAGAACATTGACCCCGCTTGATGCCACTGCTACTGCGGCGGCATTCGCATTCTCGCCATAAACCGGACCGAGAATGATCTGTGCTCCATCTGCGACAGACTGCAGTGCAACCTGCTGCGAGGTGGCTGCCGATCCTGCAGTGCTGTAGACCCGCAGGTCGATGGCGACGTCACCAAGGTCAGCAATTGCCAAACGCGCAGCATTCTCAAGGGCGCGGGCCAACACCTCGTCACTGGCATTACCAGACCCGCGTGGCACCAAAAGTGCGACCGGTACAGGCGCGTCTGTGTTGACGGCAGGCGCCGTGCGACCAAGCGAGGTGTCGACAGGCTCACAAGCCGCCAAAGCACCCAATGCTGCCACAGCGACGATACCGCGCCGGAGCGGGCGGAAATCCGTGGTCAGGGACACGCTGGATCCGAAAGCGCCTGCAAAGGCACGCTCCACGATCCGTCGCATCGGGTTGCGGGCGGGTGACATAAAGGCAAACATGGCACGAATTCTCCCTCGACAATGTCAGTGATCTGCGCCACCGGCACGTGAGGGGATAATAAACACCCTGCAGGGAGGGTCCAGTGTTGAATCCGAAAGCCGTCAAACTGACACCGGGTCTCTATCTTGTGGCTACCCCGATTGGCACCGCTCGTGACATCACATTGCGCGCACTGGACATTCTGACCAGTGCGGATGTTCTGGTTGCCGAAGACACCCGAACACTGCGCAAACTCATGGAGATCCATGGGATCAGTCTGGGCGAGCGTCAGGTGCTGGCCTATCACGACCATAACGGCGCACAGATGCGTCCACGCCTGCTGGGACTGCTGGAGCAGGGTCTTGCACTGGCTTATGCGTCAGAGGCGGGCACCCCGATGATCGCCGATCCGGGCTTCGATCTGGCACGCGCGGCCCGCGACGCAGGACATGCGGTTGTCGCGGCCCCCGGGCCGTCGGCTGTGGTGACCGCTCTTACTGTAGGCGGGCTTCCGACCGACCGGTTCTTTTTTGCTGGGTTTTTGCCCAATGCCAGCGGTCAGCGAAAAACCGCTCTTCGTCGCTATGCGGAAATCCCGGGCACATTGGTATTCTACGAATCACCCAAACGGATCGCGGCAATGCTGCGCGACGCAGCCGAGGTGCTGGGGCCCGAGCGCCAGGCGGCGGTCTGCCGCGAACTCACCAAGAAATTCGAAGAGGTCATTTCAGGCACGCTCCAGCATCTCGCCGGGATTTGTGCTGACCGCAGTCTCAAGGGTGAGATCGTGGTCCTGATCGATCGGAAATCTTCCGAGAATATTCACGAATCTGATTTAGAAGCTCTCTTGCGGGAGGCTTTGACACAGCAGACGGTCCGCGATGCTTCGGAAGCAGTTGCCGCCCGCACCGGTTTGCCCAAGCGACATGTCTATCAGTTGGCATTGAAGTTGGGACAGCATGAATGACAGCGTGGTTTGATTCGAAAGCAAGTGTCGCGATGGCCGAGCAGCTTGAATTGCCCTTGCCCGTCTCTGCTGTGATCCCGGCACCTGAGATACGCAACAGTCGCCGTTTGCGTGGCAAAACCGCATATTTATCGGGTCTGGCGGCCGAGGAATCGGTGGTCCGGTTGTACAATGCCCGCGGCATGGGCCTCATGGCGAAACGCTGGCGTGGAAGTTGCGCCGAAATCGACCTGATCCTCAAGGATGGCGCAGTCGTGGTCTTCGTCGAGGTCAAGAAAAGTAGCAGTTTCGATGCGGCGTTGCTCTCGCTTGGCCGTGCGCAGCGTCGAAGGATCGCGCTGGCAGCGTTGGAATACCTCGGCCGCACTGGTCTGGGCCAATTGACCGACATCCGGTTCGATCTGGCGATGGTCAACGATATTGGCGCCGTCGCAATCCTTGAGAATGCGTTCGGCGAAGACGAGTGACAGACCGGGCATGATCGCCGGTCAAGAGAGCAACAGACAACCTGCGCGGCATTTCGCATTGTCTTGGTTGCGTCATTGCGCCATGTAAAGGCCCTATCCACAAAGGGAACCGGACATGAAAATCGCCTTTCAGATGGACCCGATCGGGCCGATCAACATCAATGCCGACAGCACCTTCCGCCTGATGGAAGAAGCCCAGTCCCGTGGACACGAGCTCTTTTACTACACACCTGATCGCCTTGCCTATCAGGAGGGGAGAATCACGGCGCGTGGCTGGCCTGTGACGGTGCAGCGGGTTCAGGGCGATCACTACCATCTGGGTGAGGAGATCGAGGTTGACCTGTCCGGCTTTGATGTCGTCTGGCTGCGTCAAGATCCGCCGTTCGACATGTTCTACATCACGACGACACATCTTCTGGATCGCATCCATCCCAAGACCCTTGTGGTCAATGATCCGTTTTGGGTTCGTAACTCGCCCGAAAAACTGCTTGTCCTGAATTTCCCCGATCTGACGCCGCCCACCACCATCGCGCGCGATCTGGCGACGATCCGCGCGTTCAAGGACAAGCATGGCGACGTGATCCTCAAGCCTCTCTATGGCAATGGGGGGGCAGGTGTGTTTCGCCTGACCTTGGAAGATCGGAACCTGTCATCCCTGCATGAGATGTTCACCGGCTTCAGTCGCGAGCCTTTGATCGTGCAGAAATACCTGCCGGCCGTGACCAAGGGCGACAAGCGCGTGATCCTTGTCGATGGCGAGGCAGTCGGAGCAATCAACAGGGTGCCAGCCGCAGGAGAGACCCGCTCGAACATGCATGTGGGCGGGCGGCCTGAAAAGGTGGGGCTCACGGAGCGTGATCTCGAAATCTGCGCCCGCATCGGCCCGGTTCTGCGTGAAAAGGGGCAGGTTTTCGTGGGGATTGATGTGATCGGCGACTGGCTCACCGAAATCAACGTGACATCGCCCACCGGTATTCAGGAGTTGGAGCGCTTCGATGGCGTGAACATCGCAGCACGAATATGGGAAAGAATCGAGGCTAAACGCGCCTGAGCACCCAGTGGCCAGCCAAATCCCCTGTGCACCGTTGCTGCTCCCGCGACGCTGATCAGTTTTCCCGGACGCCCACCAGCCGATAGCTGACCGCTTCGGCCACATGGTCACTGATGACAGCATCCTGCCCCGCAAGGTCTGCAATGGTGCGCGACACTCGCAGAACACGGTGATAGCCGCGTGCAGTCAGGCCGAAACGATCCGCGACCTTGCCCAATAGTGCGCGTCCAGCAGCATCAGGTGTGGCGATCCGGTCCAGCATCGCACCTTCTGCATCGGCATTGAGATGCATTCCGTCGACCCCGGCAAAGCGGTCGGCCTGAATCGCACGCGCGGCAGCAACGCGTTCAGCCACTTGCGCCGACGTGTCGCCCGATGCGGGCAGATCAAGATCCGTGTAAGCAACAGGCGGTACTTCCACCCTGAGGTCGAAACGGTCCATCAACGGACCACTGATCCGCCCGATATAGTCTTCGCCGCAGACCGGCGCGCGCGTGCAGGCACGCGCGGGATCAGTCAGATATCCGCACTTACACGGGTTCGCGGCCGCAACCAGCATGAACCGGCAGGGATAGCGCACATGGGCATTGGCCCGCGCCACCATGACCTCGCCGGTTTCGATGGGCTGTCGCAGGGTTTCCAGAACACCGCGCGGGAATTCCGGGAACTCATCCATGAACAGCACGCCATTATGCGCGAGGCTGATCTCTCCGGGCTTCGCGGTCCGGCCTCCGCCCACAATGGCAGCCATGGACGCTGTATGATGCGGTTCACGAAATGGACGTGCGCGTGAAATGCCGCCTTCGTCCAACAGACCCGCCAGCGAATGGATCATCGAGGTTTCCAATGCTTCGCCTGCGGTCAAGGGCGGAAGTATACCGGGAATGCGCGCGGCCAGCATCGATTTTCCCGATCCGGGCGTGCCCAGCATCAGCAGATGATGCCGACCAGCCGCTGCAATCTCAAGGGCGCGCTTGGCTCTTTCCTGCCCTTTCACATCGCGCAAACATCGTCCGCCGCGCTCGTGCCGCACTTCGCCCGGCTCGGCTGGGGTGATCGGTGCCTGTCCGGTGTAATGACGCACCACAGCCATCAGGGATTCCGCCGCGATCACCTGACAAGCCCCGACCCAAGCCGCCTCGGCCCCAGAGGCGCGGGGACAAAGCAGGATGCGGTCCTCCTCGGCAGCTGTCATCGCTGCGGGCAAAGCACCCACCACTCCGATCAACGTCCCATCAAGCGACAATTCGCCAAGCGCAGTTGTCCGTTCGACAGCATCCGCTGGCACGATCTCAAGCGCGGCAAGCAAGGCCAGAGCGATGGGCAGGTCGAAATGGCTTCCCTCCTTGGGCAGATCGGCAGGAGACAGGTTTACCGTGATCCGCTTGCTGGGCAGCGCGATGCCCATCGCACTCAGTGCCGCCCTGACGCGGTCGCGGGCCTCGCTCACCGCCTTGTCCGGAAGACCGACCACGGCAAATGCAGGCAGTCCGGGCGTCACGGCGCATTGCACCTCGACCGTTCGGGCCGAAACCCCTTCAAATGCCACCGTATAGGCCCGCGCCACCATCACCATACTCACCCTTATCATTGGTTAATGGCTAGGCTTCTTTCCTTTCGGATTGATTAACGCGGCTCTTTTTCAGGGCAAGTGATTGATCCGAAGGGCTCGCCATTGCGTATCTTCATAATGCAACTCTGTGACCGACAGATTGTCGATCCGGTGCGAGAACGCCTCATAAGCTCCGATCCGCAGCGCCTTTTGCAGTTGCGTCAGGATCACACCGAAATGTGCGACGACAACGATGTCGCGCCCTTCATGAACGGTCATCAGTCGCACAACGGCGGCCTCGACCCGTGCAGTGACCTCATGCCAGCTTTCACCACCTGGGGGACGTACATCGCCGGGCTGATCCCAGTAGGCGCGCAGGGCCGCCTGATCCTGAACCTCATCGAAACGGTTCAATTCCCATGCGCCAAAGTGAATCTCGCGCAGATCCGGGTCATGGGGCAGGCGCAACCTCCCGTCTGCTATCGCATCCGCAGTGGCACTGGCCCGGATCAGATCCGAGGAGATGACGACCGCATCTTGCGGCAGGCTGTCCGACAGGCGTTCCAGTTGGGCTGTGTCGGACAGGTCCGCAGGCAGATCCGACCATCCCACCATGGTCTTTGCGTGTGTTGGCCCATGGCGGACCCAGAAAAACCGGGTCATACCCGCAATCCGGGCAACTGACCCTTCAGCACCATCGGCAACCCTGCCATGACGGCCACGACCAGGTCTGCTGCTTCTGCCAGTCTCTGATTCAACTCGCCCTGCGCCTGCCGGAACTGTCGCGCCAGTGCGTTCTCTGGCACAATCCCGGCGCCAACCTCGTTGGTGACCACGACGACCGGGGCGCGGCACGTTGCCAAGGCCCGTAACAACTCATCGCATTCGGCGTCCAGATCATGTTCTGCAAGCAGATGATTGCTGAGCCAAAGTGTCACACAGTCCAACAGGACAACCTGATCCGCCGTGACCTCTCCTAGGTCAGGAGCAAGATCAAGTGGGGCTTCGATCGTGTGCCATCCTGTGCCCCGGCTGGTGCGATGGCGCGCGATTTTCGCCTGCATTTCGGCATCCCAAGCCTGTGCCGTCGCCAAATAGACCGGCAATGGGCCCGCGCCCAGCACCAGCCGTTCCGCCCATGCGGTTTTACCCGAGGCGGCCGCACCCAGAACAAGCGTCAGTTTCGGTAACATCCAAGACTCATGTTTTTTGATCCGATCGGTTTTTGGCTGCGTATCAAATTCAAAGACAAACAAAAACGGCTGATCTAGCGCACAAAGCGCGGGAGGCCACAGTCTGGGGGTAAAAATGGCACTTGATGCACCAAATGACATGACCCTGTCCCGCAAGGCGATGAAGGCCGAGCTTTTGGATGCCGAGACGGAGCTACGTCTGGCATATGCTTGGCGCGACCAGCGTGACGAGGCGGCACTTCACCGCTTGATCACCGCCTACATGCGTCTCGCGATTTCGATGGCCTCGAAATTCCGGCGTTATGGCGCGCCGATGAACGACCTGATCCAGGAAGCCGGTCTTGGTCTGATGAAGGCTGCAGACAAGTTCGATCCGGATCGTGGCGTGCGGTTTTCGACCTATGCCGTCTGGTGGATCAAGGCCAGCATTCAGGATTATGTGATGCGGAACTGGTCCATGGTGCGGACAGGGTCCACGTCCAGCCAGAAATCGCTTTTCTTCAACCTCCGGCGTGTACAAGCGCGTCTGGAGCGCGAGGCTCAGGCGCGTGGCGAAGAACTGGACCGTCACCAGATGCGCCAGATGATCTCGACCGAGATCGGGGTGCCTCTGCATGATGTCGAGATGATGGAAGGGCGTCTCTCCGGCTCGGATTTCTCGCTGAACGCGACCCAGTCGTCTGAGGATGAGGGCCGTGAATGGATCGACACGATCGAGGATGAGGGCAGCCAAGCCGCTGATATCGTCGAAAATGCGCATGATACGGCCGCGCTGCGCAACTGGTTGCTTGAGGCATTGGCTGCCTTGAACGATCGCGAGCGTTTCATCGTGCGCGAGCGGAAACTGCGTGACGATCCCCGCACCCTCGAAAGTCTGGGCGAGGAGCTGGGTCTGTCCAAGGAACGCGTGCGCCAACTGGAAGCCGCCGCTTTCGCCAAGATGCGCAAAAAGCTGGAAAGTCAGTCGCGCGAGGTGCAAGACTTCCTCGCATGAGACGTCTTGTTCTGATTGCCGCATTCGCCTGTGGGCCCGCCTTCGCGGGCCCATTGTCTCAAGACCTGCTGGACCGGATGACGTCCGCCCAAGTGGTCATCGTGGGCGAGGTGCATGACAACCCCGCCCATCATAGTGTGCAAGCCGAAATCGTATCCCATGGTCAGCCTGGTGCCCTCATCTTCGAGATGCTGACCGAAGCACAGGCGAGTAAAGTCACTCCGGACAATCGTGCAAATCAAGCAGGTCTGGCCCAGGATCTGGGCTGGGCAGACAGCGGCTGGCCTGATTTCGCCATGTATCACCCGATTTTCACTGCAGCCCCAGATGCTGCGATCTATGGTGCAGCAGTTCCCCGCGATGCGGCTCGTGCCGCCATGCAGGTTGGGATCGCAGAAAGTTTTGGGGATGACGCTGCTGATTACGGCCTGACGACGCCTTTGCCCGCTGAAGATCAAGCTGCACAGGAAGATTTGCAGCAACAGGCCCATTGCAATGCGATGCCGCCCGAAATGCTGCCCATGATGGTCGACCTGCAACGCCTGCGCGATGCGGTTCTGGCGCGCGCGACCTTGCGGGCCTTGGACGAAACTGGCGGTCCGGTCGTTGTAATTACCGGCAATGGACATGCGCGCGAGGATGGCGGCGTGCCAGCTTATCTTGCCAGATTGCGTCCCGATCTCGATATCCTCACAATCGGCCAGCAGGAAGATGGCGCAGGCACCCCGGGCAGGTTCGACGTCATGCTGTCATCGCCGGCCGTGGACCGTCCTGATCCCTGCGCGGTGTTTCGCAACAAGGGATGATCTGCCTTGGCCTTGTCAGCCTGACGCATGGGCCATAGTGTCAGCGTAACTGGCGGAGGGTCGGCGCATGCTGGCAGGAAAACGTATTCTTCTGATTATCGGCGGCGGCATCGCCGCCTATAAGTCGCTCGACCTGATCCGCCGCCTGCGGGAACGGGGGGCTGCGGTCACACCCGTTCTGACCCGCGCTGGTTCGGAATTCGTAACATCGCTTTCGGTGTCGGCCCTTACAGGTGAAAAGGTGTACTCCGATCTTTTCGATCTGACCGATGAGGCCGAGATGGGCCATATCCAACTGTCCCGCGTTGCCGATCTGGTGGTGGTGGCCCCCGCGACCGCCGACCTTATGGCAAAGATGGCCCATGGTCACGCCAATGATCTGGCCTCGACCTTGCTGATGGCAACAGATACCCCTGTTCTCATCGCGCCCGCGATGAATGTTCGCATGTGGGATCACCCGGCAACACAACGCAATTTGGCGCAGCTTCTGGCTGATGGTATCCGTGTGCAGGGCCCGAATTCCGGCGACATGGCCTGCGGTGAATATGGTCCCGGGCGCATGTCGGAACCGCTTGAGATTGTCGCGGCGGTCGAGACTGCGCTGGGGCAGGGTCCTCTGACAGGCAAACGAATCCTTGTGACCTCTGGCCCGACCCATGAACCCATCGACCCCGTGCGCTATATCGCCAATCGTTCTTCAGGCGCACAGGGCACGGCGATTGCGCGGGCGCTGGCCGCTTTGGGCGCGGACGTGATCTTCGTGACCGGACCCGCTGATGCGGCACCGCCCGCAGGTGTGCGCGTCGTGCGGATCGAGACCGCGCAGCAAATGCTGCAAGCGGTCGAGGAGGCGCTGCCCGCCGATGCCGCCATCTTCGCCGCCGCCGTCGCTGACTGGCGCGTGGCCTCGGCGTCCCTCTCGAAAATCAAAAAGGATGCAGGCCGCCTGCCGGTGCTGGAATTTGCCGAAAACCCCGACATCCTGGCCACGATCAGCCAGCGCAAAACCGACCGGCCAACGCTTGTCGTGGGCTTCGCTGCCGAAACAGATGATGTGATCACCCATGCCACTGCCAAACGGGTTCGCAAAGGCTGTGACTGGATCCTCGCCAATGACGTGAGCCCAGCCACAGGAATTATGGGAGGGACAGAAAACGCAGTCCACTTGATCACCGCCGACGGGGTCGAGGAGTGGCCGAGAATGTCGAAACAATCCGTGGCTGATAAACTGGCCGCAAGGATTGCCGCCGTGCTGTGTTAAGCGGGTTTTTAGCGCGGGCAGAGCAATGCTTGAGCCCAGTCCCCCGCATCGCGCAGCGGTCCTATGTCCTGACGCACAAGCCCGCCATCGACCCATCTGACCGCCACGATCCGCCGCCAGTCGGCAGAGGCCAGAACCGCCTCGCTGCGACCATCGCAAGAACGCACGCCGCCTGCGATAGCCTCCTCTCCGATCCGGTGGTTCGTGACGCCTGACAAGGCCGCTCTTTCCACCAGACGGTCGCCTTCCAACGCGACAAGGCGCAGAGTCTTGCCCAGGTGCGGGGTCTCGACATAAGCCATCTCGATCCGGCCGTCGCCGGTGAAATCACCAATCCCAAACGGGGCAAGCCACCGGAACCGCGTCCCGATGAAATCGGTCGCGGCAATCATATGAAACAACGGATCATGCGGCTGTCCGGCCTCGCGCAGCGACCAGACCGTCAACCGCGCGCCCAGCTGTTCGTGGCTTTGCACCACGACAATCTCGGGACGATCATCGCCTGTCACATCCCAAAGACGCGGGGCCACATCTTCAAACACCAATGGCGCGGCAAGCGTCAGCCCTGCCGTCACCTGCGGCACAGCGCAGTCCGTGCACATCTCGGCCGTGACCGTCAATCGTGTGAAAGCCGGAATGCGTCCCAAGACATCATGTGGATAGCGATCAGTGGGCTCTGACAGAACAGCCTCTACCGGCCAGGGCAGGGGCGCCTCTATAGCGTTCCGCTGTCCTTCCACGGATGTCTGCGTGATGTCAGCCCGAAGTGGCGCATCTGTTGCGAATATTGCCAGAAAACAGAATATAATTGTGTGATAATGGAAATAATTTGACATTAAATTGTGCCCAACTTTCAAAAAACGCTCGGGATAATCGCTGCAAGCCGCACGCGCTGATCCGCCCGCATGTGATGCAACGCCCAATCCAATCCTGCAAGCAATGGTATGCTGCAAAGGTCCAACGACCTAGCATCCTCAGCACCAATGCGATCAAAACCCGGTGATGCCTTGCAAGACCGGACCTTTCGGTTATGTCTGAAAGCAAGCAATGCCCGTTCCGACCCGCCAAGACGGGGGCCGTTGACGGACAAAACCCAAGTCAGAAGGCGCATCATGCCGACCATCCGCTGCACCCGAACATCGGACGCCGACCCAGAGATTCCCTTGCCTGCCTACGCCACAGAAGGGGCGGCGGGGGCGGATCTGCGCGCCAACTTTCCACCCGATCAAAGGAATGGTATGACATTGCTCCCCGGTGCGCGCGCGTTGGTGCCGACCGGTCTCAGGTTGGCCATCCCAGAGGGCCATGAGGTACAGATAAGGCCGCGATCCGGCCTCGCCCTCAAACATGGCATCACGCTGCCCAATAGCCCCGGAACCATCGACAGTGATTATCGCGGACCGCTTGGGGTCATCCTATTGAATTCCGGGGACGAGGCGTTCCACATAGCCCATGGCGACCGCATCGCGCAGATGGTCGTTGCCCCCGTGCTGCGCGCGTCTTTTGATCTGGTCGATATGCTGGACGACACTGACCGCGGGCAGGGCGGATTCGGCTCGACAGGGCGGGGCTGACACATGGCCTTTGTCTTTATAATGGCAGCTGTCCTGTGGGGTGTCGGGTCCTTCATGGGCACGCCACGCAGGATGCGTTGGGTGATGATCGCTTTCCTGTGGGTGGGGGTTGTGGTGATCCACCTGACCCTGCCGCCCGAGGCGTCGTTGCGCCAGACAACCGGCGGCAGCGCCGCGCCATGGCTGTTGCTCGGCGGCTTCGCAGCCCTGATCCTGACCTATCGCGCGCTGTTGGCGCGTTTGCGCGTGCAGGCAGACGGCACCGCTTATGATCCTGCGCAAACGGCGCCAACTGGCCCTTTCTCGGATACTGAACTGGACCGCTATGCCCGGCACATCGTGCTGCGCGAGGTGGGCGGCACCGGACAACGCAAGCTCAAGGACGCGCGCGTGCTGGTGATTGGTGCTGGCGGCTTGGGATCGTCCGCGCTGCTCTATCTCGCCGCCGGTGGAGTAGGCACGATCGGCGTAATCGACGATGACACAGTGGACAATTCCAACCTTCAGCGTCAGGTGATCCATACGGATGCGCGCATCGGCATGCCCAAGGTCTTTTCCGCAGAAACGGCCATGCGCGCACAAAATCCATTCGTGACAGTGCGGCCCTATAACCGCCGCATGACGGCAGATATGGCCCGCGATCTTTTTGCCGATTACGACCTGATCCTTGACGGCACCGATGACAGCGCAACCCGCTATCTGGTGAATGAATCTGCCGTTGCTTTGGGCAAGCCTCTGATTTCAGGTGCTTTGTCGCAATGGGAAGGGCAGATTGCCTTGTTCGACCCTGCGCGCGGCGGCCCCTGCTATCAATGCATCTTCCCGCAAGCCGCCGCCCCCGGTCTGGCCCCAAGTTGTGCCGAGGCCGGAGTGATCGGCCCCCTGCCTGGCGTGATCGGGTCCATGATGGCGCTTGAGGCGATCAAACTGATCACTGGCGCGGGGCAAGACCTGCGCGGGCGAATGCTGATCCATGACGCGCTTCATGCCGAACACCGCACGATTCGCCTGCACAAGCGCGACGATTGCCCCGCCTGCGCTGCATCCCGCAAAACCAAGGACATGACCGATGACCAACCCGCTGCTTGAGACATGGACCACCCCCTTCGGTCTGGCCCCCTTTGACCGGATCACGGACGCGGATTTCGCACCGGCCTTTGACGCGGCCCTTGCCAGCCATAAGGCGGAGGTGGACGCCATCGCCACAAACCCCGAAACACCCGATTTCGACAATACTGTCGGCGCATTGGAGGCGGCGGGCAAGGACCTGGATCAGGTGCTTTCCGTATTCTACACAGTGGCCGGTGCCGACAGCACGCCCGCGCGCGAGGAATTGCAGCGCGCCTTTTCACCCCGCTTGGCTGCCCATTCGGCAGAAATCACCGCAAACAAGGCGCTGTTTGCGCGGGTAGCGGACCTTTGGGCGCGGCGCGATGATCTGGGATTGAGCGACGAACAAGCCCGCGTCCTGATGCTGACCCATCGCGGTTTCGTTCGCTCTGGCGCCGCCCTGACCGGTGCCGAGGATGCGCGGATGGCCGCGATCAAATCAAGGCTCGCCGTGCTGGGCACGCAGTTCACGCAAAACCTGCTGGCGGATGAACGGTCGTGGGCGCTGCCCCTGTCCGAGGGTGATCTGCAAGGCCTGCCCGGGTTTCTTGTCTCGGCGGCGCGCTCTGCCGGCCAAGAAAAGGGAGCGGGTGGTCCGGTCATCACCCTGTCACGCTCGCTCGTCACGCCATTCCTGCAGTTCTCGCCCCGCCGCGACCTGCGCGAGATGGCGTGGCGCGCCTCGGTCGCGCGCGGTGCAAATGGCGGCGAAACGGACAACCGGGCCATTGCTGCCGAAATCCTTGCACTGCGCGCCGAACGCGCGGCCCTTCTGGGCTATGATAGTTTTGCCGCCTACAAGCTGGAGACTGAAATGGCGCGCACGCCGGATGCCGTGCGCGATCTGCTGATGGCCGTCTGGACCCCCGCCCGCGCGCAGGCCGAGGCGGATGCCAAGGTGCTGGAGCGCATGATGCACGAGGATGGCATCAACGGCGATCTGGAGCCATGGGACTGGCACTATTATGCCGCACGCCGCCGCCAGGCCGAGCATGATCTGGATGAGGCCACCCTGAAACCGTACCTGCAACTGGACCGAATGATCGAAGCCAGTTTCGCCTGCGCCAACCGCCTGTTCGGATTGGACTTTGCGCCGTTGGATGTGCCGCTCTATCACCCCGACGCCCGCGCGTGGGAGGTGACGCGCAACGGCCAGCATGTCGCCGTGTTCATAGGGGATTACTTTGCCCGCGGCTCGAAACGGTCCGGTGCTTGGTGTTCTGCAATGCAGTCGCAGGCGAAATACCCCACGACCCGCCATCCGATCGTGATCAACGTGTGCAACTTCGCCAAGGGCGAACCGGCGCTTCTGTCCTATGATGATGCGCGCACATTGTTCCATGAATTTGGCCATGCACTGCATCAGATGCTGTCGAACGTGACCTATCCGTCCATCTCGGGCACATCCGTGGCGCGCGATTTTGTCGAACTGCCAAGCCAGCTTTATGAACACTGGCTGGAGGTACCCGTGGTTCTGGCTGAATTTGCCACCCATGCTGAAACGGGGCAGCCCATGCCGCGCGATATGCTGGACCGTCTGCTGGGGGCTGCGACCTTTGATATGGGATTCCAGACGGTTGAATATGTGGCCTCGGCCCTTGTCGATCTGGCCTTTCACGAGGGGGCGCCGCCCGCTGATCCGATGGCGAAACAGGCCGAGGTGCTGGCCGAACTGGGCATGCCGCGCACCATCGCCATGCGCCACGCCACGCCGCATTTCGCGCATGTCTTTTCGGGCGACGGCTATTCCAGTGGCTACTACAGCTACATGTGGTCCGAGGTGATGGACGCCGACGCTTTCGCCGCGTTTGAGGAAGCAGGCAGCCCCTTTGATCCTGAGCGCGCCAAGGCGTTGGAGGAATTCATCCTGTCCAAGGGTGGATCGAAAGACCCGGCCGAACTCTATACCGCCTTCCGTGGGCGTCTGCCCGGAGTGGACGCGCTTCTGAAAGGCCGCGGGCTGGCTGCTTGATATGCAAAAGGCCCCGGAAATCCGGGGCCTTTGTCACTTCGGCTGAATGAAACCTCAGATCGTCTGGTCGTAATCGCCCACGCTGGGCTCGGTCCGGATCACCGCGTCGATCTCGGCAAAGATCGCGCGCATTTCGGCCTCGGACTCCGGGCTTTCGCAGACCACGACCAGATTGGGCGTGTTCGACGAGGCGCGCACCAGACCCCAGCCGCCATTGTCCAGAATGACACGCGCGCCGTTGACCGTGACCACTTGCGCGATCTTTCGGCCGGCCAGCGTCTCACCCGCATCATGCTTGGCGACCAATTTGGCTACCAACCGCTCAAGCACCTGATATTTTTCGGTATCGGCGCAATAGGGCGACATGGTCGGTGTGGCCCAGGTCTGCGGCAACGCGCGGCGAAGGTCGGACATGGACATATCAGGGTTGCGGTCCATCAACTTGCAAATCTCGACCGCGACGCGCATCCCGCAGTCATAACCGCGTCCGATAGGACCAGCTAGGAAGTAATGTCCTGACTTCTCGAATCCGGCCAGCGCGCCCAGTTCCTTGACCCGGCGTTTCATGTGGCTGTGCCCGGTTTTCCAGTAATCGGCTTTGACGCCGTTTTTGATCAATTCAGGGTCTGACGCGAACAGACCCGTCGATTTCACATCCGCAACAAATGTGCTGCCGGGGTAAAGCTTCGACAGATCGCGGGCCATGATGACCCCCATCTTGTCGGCAAAAATTTCCTCGCCCTCGTCATCGACAACACCGCAACGGTCGCCGTCACCATCAAATCCCAGCGCGAAATCCGCGCCAGATGCTTTCACGCTGTCTGACATGTCATGCAGCATTTCCAACGCTTCGGGGTTCGGGTTGTAATGCGGGAAGGTGTAGTCCAGCGTGTTGTGCGAGGGGATCACCTCGACCCCCAGACGACGGAACAATTCAGGCGCAAAGGCAGACGCCGTGCCGTTGCCCGTAGCGCAGACAACGCGCAGCTTGCGGGTCATGCGGAAATCGCCCACCAGATCATCAAGATAGGCGTCACGCACACCGTCAACGAATTCATAGGCGCCACCGGGGGCAGCCTCACCTGTGCCGCTCAACACGATATCGCGCAACTCGGCCATTTCGTCGGGCCCATGGGTCAGGGGACGGTCAAAGCCCATCTTCACCCCGGTCCAACCATTGGGATTGTGGCTGGCCGTGACCATGGCAACGGCGGGCACATCCAGATGGAACTGCGCGAAATAAGCCATCGGCGACAGAGCCGGCCCGATATCCTTGACCGTAATCCCTGCCTGCATCAGCCCGAGTATCAGCGCGTTCTTGATCGACAGAGAATAGTCGCGGTAGTCATTGCCCACCGCGATCACAGGCGCGATGCCGCGCCGCTTCATCTGGGTGCCAAGGCCAAGACCCAATGCCGTGATGCCCGGCAGGTTGATCTGGTCGGGATATTTCCAGCGCGCGTCATATTCGCGAAAGCCGGTCGGCGTGATCATCGGGTCACGCAGAAATTCCCACGTGTTCGGGGTAACGGTCGGCACGGGTTTTGTCACGGATGCAATCTTTCTGGCTTAATCGGGGTTCAAATACGGATCGGGTCAGCCTTTGCCAACCGGTCAAACGCCATCAGGCTTTTCACCAAAGCCTCCATCCGGTCAAGAGGGATCATGTTCGGGCCGTCCGAGGGCGCATTGTCTGGGACCTCATGTGTTTCAATGAAAACGGCAGCAATGCCAAGGGATACCGCCGCGCGGGCCATCACGGGGGCGAATTCCCGCTGACCACCGCTGGACCCGCCTTTGCCGCCGGGCTGCTGCACGGAATGGGTCGCGTCCATTACCACCGGATATCCGGTTGCGGCCATCTGCGGCAGGGCACGCATGTCTGCGACCAGCGTATTGTACCCGAACGAGGTCCCGCGTTCGGTCAACAGGATACGAGTGTTGCCCGTGCTTTCGATCTTGTCGATTACATTGGGCATGTCCCAAGGGGCCAGAAACTGCCCCTTCTTGACGTTGATGGCCGCCCCTGTCGCGCCCGCTGCCAGCAGAAGATCAGTCTGGCGACACAGAAAAGCGGGGATTTGCAGCACGTCGCAAACCTCGGCGGCGGGGGCGCATTGCCCTTCGCTGTGAACATCGGTCAGGACGGGCACCCCGAGGCTGTCCTTCACACGTTGCAGCACGCGCAATCCTTCGTCCAATCCCAGACCGCGCCGGCCGGTCACCGAGGTACGGTTGGCCTTGTCATAGCTGGCTTTGAAGATGAACTGTGCGCCTGATCTTGCACAAACCTCTTGCATACGGGATGCGATCATCAAGGCGTGATCCGCATTCTCCAATTGGCAAGGCCCGGCAATCACTGTCAGGGGCGCATCATTGCTGACGCGCAGCGCGCCGATCGAAACTGTTTTCATGTCAGCTGGACACCTGTTCGCGCAGGATCGAAGCAGTAAGCGAGATCATCAGATATATTCCCGAAAAGATAAGGAAGGCGAGGATCGTGTTTTCGAATGCGCGCGGGTAGGTCGGCTCATCAGGGGCCACGGGGCGCACGCTCGTGGTCAGGTACCTTACCTGACGGTTGGCCTCAAGCTCGGTCTGTTTCTCGTTCTGCAAAGCCGATTGCAGGAAAAGATCCGCTGTCGTCAGATCAGCCTGCGCCATTTGGATCTGCGCAGTCACGGCGGCCAAGGAATTCTGCCCTTCTGTCGCTTCGGTCAGGCGGCGGTTCTGCTTGTCCAGATCATCGCGCAGCAATTGCACCTCGGAACGCAACGCATCCACCCGCGCGGCATTCGGACGGGCATTGTTCAACTGCGAATTCAGCGCCAGTTCCTTTTCCTGAAGCTGCAATTCGACCGCGTTGATCAGCGAGCGGATACTGGCAATCTCGCCTTGCGGGTCAAGGATTGAACCTTCCTGCAACGCGACCAGCCGCTCTTGTGCCTCACGACGGTCAATCTTGGCCTGTTCCAGACTGGCGCGGGCATCACGCATCTGATCTTCCCGCTTGCGCCGCGACAACTCGTCGACCCGCTCTTCGGCATAGTCGATCAGATGCGAGGAGAATTCAGCGCTGACCTGCGGATCGGCGGCGATGACCTCCATCCTGATCACGCCTTCAGTCGGATCATAGCCGATTTTTACGTTGGTCTTGTAGACCTTGTAGGCCGCTTCATCAGTGGCGTTTGGATCAAGGCGTTGGATAGGATCGATCCAGTCCTGCTTGAAATGCGCCTTGAACCCCATGTCTTCGTTCAGGCGCATCATCGCATCACGCGACTGCATATAGGATTGGACGGCGATACTGTCCTGATTGGTCGCGAATTGCGTGCCACTCAGCAGACCGCCGATCCCGCTGCCACCACCCTGCGCATCTGCCTGCAGGATCAGGAACTCGGACTTGGTTGCATACATCGGCGTGGCATAGGCAAAGTAATACCAGCCAGCCAGCAAGGTCGGCAGAAAGACAAAAGCCGTAAGGCGCGTCATCAGCAAAAGCAGCTTGCGCCGCCGACGCCGGGCGATGTCGCGCTGGATTTGCATGATGTCATTCGAGCGCCGCTGCGAGGGGCTGACCTCGGTCGACGGAAGATAGGGGTTATTCGCGGGCATCGTTTGCGGCAGTTGAACCCGACCGATCGGCACGCCACCCTGAGCGGCGTTGCGCGGAAGCGCGTCCTCATCCTCGTCGCTGTCATCGTCGCGCGGCATGACCAGATCCAGCATCGTGGCGCGCTGGAACGGATCAATTCCTTCGGCGCGCAATAGACGCACGGCATCGAAATCCGACGTCGGCGCAAGCCCGTGTTTCTGGGCAACGCGGCGCGCCATGCGCAATTGACGCCCGGTCAGCCCTTCACGCCGGATCGCATCGATTTCGGGTCCAGCCTCGACATAGTGCGGGCTGGTCACCAGATCCGAGATATCGGGACCCATGTTATCCGGGATCGGCGGCACGTTTCTGGGTTCGGGGCGCCGCTGGCTGGTCTGGTCCGCCATCTCATCATACGGCGAGGGTTGAGGTCGCGAATCCTGGCGTGGCGGGATCAGTGGAATCGGTCCACGGACTTGCGCCGCTTGCGGTGCAACCGCCGCAGAAGGTTGCGGCTCATTGGCGGCCATCCCGTCGGTAAGGCTGCGGCGGATGCGGAATTTTCTAGCCTTGGGTTTCGTAATCATAGAGCTCTTTCGCTTCTTCCAAGGTGTCAAACATGTGCAGCTTGCCATCCATCAATACGGCGGCGGATCTGGCAAATTTCTCAAGCACCTGCGGCTGGTGCGAGACGATGATCACCGTTGTGGTGCGAAGCCTCTCGCGCAGCACCTCACCGGCTTTGCGGTTGAACTCGGCATCCGTGGAACTGGGCATGCCCTCGTCGATCAGATAGACATCGAAATCCAGCGCCAACATCAGCGCAAACGAGAACCGTGCCCGCATCCCCGAAGAATAGGTGCCAAGCGGTTGATCGAAATATTCATCAAGGTTGCACAGCCAGCGGCAGAAGGCTTCGACATAATCGGGGTCCAGCCCGTAAAGTCGTGCGATATAGCGGCTGTTTTCCACCGCCGACACGCGCGAGACGACGCCGCCCATGAAACCCAGCGGAAAACTGATCCGGGCCCCCCGCCGGATCACCCCTTCATCCGGCTTTTCAAGCCCGGCCATCATGTTGATCAGCGTGGTCTTGCCGGTGCCGTTGGGCGCAAGGATACCCAGCGAATTGCCCAGTTCGACACGAAAGCTCACGCGGTCAAGGATCACCTTGCGCTGCATGCCCGTCCAGAAGGACTTGCTGACATTCTCGAATTCGAGCATCGAACGCTCCGCTCTGCTCCTGCCCACCCTCTTAGCGGGGTAGTGTTAACTCTCACTTAGCAATGGCCTTGGGCGCATGTCGAGCCATTGGTGCCATATGCCAATCTTTCGCGGCAAAATTATGTCTTGCCTGCATGAGTATACCTTACGTTGGCAGCCATCACCAAGCCTGACATGCACCTGACGCCCCCTGCTTCTCTGGACGTGACAGGATCCGATGATTATCTGTCGGTAATGACGCCCATCTCTTCTGATCTTGTGCAGCGCATCACTGCCTGCCGCCAGTGTTCCCAGCAGTTTGCCGCGACAGCAACGGCCCATGCCCCCCGCCCTGTGGTCTGGTTTCGCCCGCAGGCGCGCCTTTTGATTGCGGGGCAGGCGCCGGGGATGCGGGTCCATGAGTCCGGCCGACCCTTCGACGATGCCTCTGGTGATCGCTTGCGCGACTGGCTGGGCCTTTCCCCTGCCGAATTTTACGACATGAACCGGGTGGCCATCGTGCCCATGGCCTTCTGTTTTCCAGGCTATGACGCCAAAGGCTCCGACCTGCCACCACCTGCACAATGCGCGCGGCAGTGGCACGAGGAGGTCATGAGGACGCTGGACAAGATCCAGCTGCGCATCCTTGTGGGCGCGCATGCACATCGCTGGCATCTGGGCACGCGCCAGCCCGTATCGCAGACCGTGGCCGGATGGCGCAATCATGGCCCCGGGGTTTTCCCCTTGCCTCACCCCTCATGGCGCAATACCGCTTGGCTTCGCAAAAATCCGTGGTTCGAGGCCGATGTGCTGCCCGTCCTGCGCGCCGCTGTCCGGAGAGTGATGGATGACCCAAATGACCCCGCTTGATGCTGCCCACGCCGCGATGGAGGCGGCTCCTGAGGATGACGCAGCCCGCCTGCGGTTTTACGAGCGGCTTGCGGATTGCGAGATGTTCCTGCTGCTGACCGAGGAGGCCGAGGGCGACAATATCACGCCCGAAGTATTCGATCTGGGTGACGCCAGTTTCGTTCTGCTGTTTGACCGCGACGACCGGCTGGCGCAATTCGTGGGAAAGCCCGCGCCTTATGCTGCGCTCTCGGGCCGCGTGATCGCGGGGTTGCTGGCCGAACAGGGCATCGGAATGGGCGTCAACCTGGATGTCGCGCCCTCATCCATCCTGATCCCACCCGAAGCGGTGTCTTGGCTGGCCGGCACCCTGGGCAATGCTCCCTCCGAGGCGGAGGCGCGCATCGAGGCAGTCGCGCCGCCGCGCGGTCTGCCCGACCTTCTGCTGACGGCATTGGATACCAAACTGGCCAGTGCAGCGGGGTTGGCGGATACCGCCTATCTGATCGGAGTGACATACGAGGGGGGTGGCCGAGGACATATGCTGGCCTTTGTTGATGCCGCCCCGGGCGCGCAAGGGGCTTTGGCCAAAGCAGTGGCCGAGGCGCTGACCTTTTCCGGGATCGAGGCGGGTGCCCTTGATGTGGCCTTCTTCCGCGCATCCGAACCTATGGCCATGCGTCTGGCGCAGCACGGGTTGCGGTTCGATCTGCCCCAGCCAGTCGAGGCGGTGCAGGAGGTGCTACGAATGGCACCCGGCTCTGATCCCGCGCGACCGCCCAAACTGCGCTGACCGATACCGGGTGTGCTGACCTATACCGGGTGTGCCGGTCAATATCCCAGTTTGCGATCCACCAGATGCAGGAATGGCTCGCCAGCCTCGCCACGCCGCACGTTTTCCGCAATCACGCGTGACGCGGATTTGGGCCGTGTTTCCGATGCGATATGCGGCGTGACCGTCACGGACTGATGCGACCAGAACGGATGATCCGCCGGCAAAGGTTCCACCCGGAAAACGTCAAGCGTGGCATGACCGATCTGCCCGCTGTCAAGCGCCGCAAGCAGTGCCGCGTCATCGATCAACGCCCCGCGACCGGGATTCAGGATGACCGCCCCGCGTGGCATCAACGCCAGACGGTCGGCATTCAACAGGTTCTCGGTCGCCGCCGTCAATGGCAGCAGCAACACCGCGATTTCTGCGCTGCTCAGCGCCTGCGCCAGACCGTCCTCACCATGCAGGCAACGCACATCCTCGACCTGATGCGGGCTCCGGCTCCATCCGGTAACGTTGAAACCCAGCCCTGCAAGCGCGCGCGCACAGGCGGCCCCCAGCGCGCCAAGCCCTAGGATCGTCACGCCCCGATCTTCGGCCAAGGGCGGTACATGCTTGTCCCACGTGCCGTTCAGCCCATGGATATGGCGGTCCATCCCCAGATGATGCCGCAGCGCGTGCCCCGTCACCCATTCCATCATGCCCTGTGTCAGCCCGTGATCGACCATCCGCGCCAAGGGCTGCGTCAGTGTTGTGTTGCCCACCACATGCTCGACCCCGGCCCACAGGTTCAGCACCGCCTTGCAGCGAGTATAGGGTGTGAAATCCTGCACCGTGCTATTGGGCGCATAGACGACATAATCCACCTGATCAGGGGCTATGTCGCGTGACAGATGCGCGCCCACACCCTTTTCAGCAAGCGCAGCATTCAGGGGCGCTTCATAAGCGGCCCAGCTGTCTGGTTTGGCGGCGAAGAGAATGTTTACGGTCATGCAGTCTTACCTTGGTTTGTGGATATGCGCGCTCTGGACCAGTCCAAAAGCCACCATCAGGACCATCATTGCCGATCCGCCATAGCTGACCAGCGGCAGCGGAACACCGACAACAGGGGCAAGGCCCATCACCATCGACATGTTGACGGCAAAATACAAAAAGAACGTCAGCGCGATACCCAGTGTCAGCAAGGACGAGTAACGATCCTTGTTCGACAGCGCCGTGGCCACGCAAAAGACGATGATCAGTGCATAAAGCCCCAAAAGCGAGATACCGCCCAGAAACCCGAATTCTTCGGCCAGTGTCGTAAAGATGAAATCGGTGTGCTTCTCGGGCAAGAAGTTCAGGCGGCTTTGCGTGCCTTGCATGAAGCCGCGTCCGGTCCAGCCGCCTGATCCCAATGCGATCTTGGCCTGCGTGATGTGATACCCTGCGTTCAGCGGATCTTGCGACGGGTCAAGAAAGGTGTCGATCCTGCGAT
>NCJR01000370.1 GCA_002282555.1 Rhodobacterales bacterium 34-62-10 | reverse complement strand
ACATGTGGTCGAGGTGCCCAACGGTCTGACCGTGATGGAAGGCGCGCGCGACAACAACATCCCCGGCATCGAGGCGGATTGCGGCGGCGCCTGCGCCTGTTCCACCTGCCATGTCTATATCCATCCCGACTGGGTCGAAAAGCTGCCCGCCAAGGATGACATGGAAGAGGACATGCTGGACTTCGCCTATCAACCCGACGCCGCCCGCTCGCGCCTGACCTGCCAGATCAAGGTGACCGACGCGCTGGACGGTCTGGTCGTGCAGATGCCGGAAAAGCAGATCTGATCAGGGTCTGCGCAAACCTCAGATCGTCGCGCCCTCGCGCGGAATCAAGGCGCGGCACGCGCCGCCGCGCGATCGCCGACACGCCCCATCGGGGCGGTGATTTTGCGACTGTTGTGTCACGGACGAACGTCCGATGACGGGACGGGGATAAACTGCCCTAAACTATCCTTGCCTCGCCACCCCGCGTGGCGGCGACCGCGCGCGTGACACGCGCGGCCCGTCTCACCCTGATGAGGTCAAACCCCCTCGACCTCGGCGATCACCTCGGCCGGGGTCCGGGTCCTGACCCCGCGCCCCGGCGCATAGGTCCGCATCAGGGCCAGCCCCAGCAGGCCGATCATCGTGACGGGAATTCCCCAGTTCAGGAAGGCCATCGCATCCTGCCCCGTCACCAGCGCCCAGACCGGCGCGGCCACAGCCCCCGCCAGCAGCACCACACCCAGCACCCGCAGCACCAGCGCCATGCCCGCCGACGGGCCGCTTTCCACATCCAGCCCCGGTTGCACCGCCATCACCGCGCGCAGCACATCTGCGATACAGGCGCGAAAGGCCATATCCTCGGCCCCGCCCAGCAGCGCGCGGCGATAGAGATGCTGCCGGATCGCGCGGGTCTGCGTGCCATCGGTCAGCCGCAGCACCCGCGTCAGGCTTTGCCCCGCGCGTGACGCGCTCCAATGCGCGCGGCGCACCGCCGCAAGCTCGATCCGCCAGAGCGTGCCGCCCTTTGCGTCCTCGCAGGTCAGCGCCCCATCCGCCAGAACATAGGTCAGGGGTGATTTGATCAGCGCGGGTTTCACCGCATGGCGGCGCGGTTTCCTCACAGCGCCCGCCAGCCGATGTCGCGGCGGCAGAACCCGCCGGGCCAGTCAATCGCATCGACCATGGCATATGCGCGCCCCTGCGCCTCGGCCAGCGTCGCGCCGCGCGCTGTCACGTTCAGCACCCGGCCCCCATTGGCCACGAACTGCCCATCTTTGCGCGCGGTGCCTGCATGGAAACACATGTGGAAACTATCCTCGGCCAGCCCCTCCAGCCCGCCGATCACGCTGCCCTTGGCATAGTCGCCGGGATAGCCATTGGCCGCCATCACCACCGTCAAGGCATGATCATCCGCCCAATGCACCTGCGCCCCCGCCAGCCGTCCCTCCGCACAGGCCAGCATCAGGTCCAGCGCCTGCGCGCCCAGCCGCATCATCAGCACCTGACATTCGGGATCGCCAAAGCGCACGTTATATTCCACCAAGCGGGGCTGGCCGTCCTTGATCATCAACCCGGCATAAAGCACGCCCTGATAGGGCATGCCCCGCCGCGCCATCTCGGTCATGCAGGGCTTGACGATCTGCTCCATCGCCAGCGCCGCCACAGCATCCGACAGCACCGGGGCAGGGGAATAGGCCCCCATGCCGCCCGTATTCGGCCCCGTATCGCCATCGCCCACGCGCTTGTGATCCTGCGCCGTGCCGATGGCCAGCACATCGGTGCCATCGCACAGCACGAAGAACGAGGCTTCCTCGCCCTCCATGAACTCCTCGATCACCACCTCGGCCCCCGCGCCGCCAAAGGCCCCGCCGAACATGTCGTCAACCGCCGCCAAAGCCTCTGCCTCGGTCATCGCCACGATCACACCCTTGCCCGCGGCCAGACCATCGGCCTTGACCACGATGGGCGCACCCTGCGCGCGGATATAGTCGCGCGCGGCCTGTGCATCTGTGAAATGCCCATAGCCTGCGGTGGGCGCATTCACGGCCGCGCAAATCTCCTTGGTAAAGGCCTTGCTTGCCTCCAACTGCGCCGCTGCCTTGGACGGGCCGAACACGTTGAACCCCGCCTCGCGCAACCGGTCGCTGATGCCTGCGGCCAGGGGTGCCTCGGGTCCCACGATGATGAAATC
>NCJR01000062.1 GCA_002282555.1 Rhodobacterales bacterium 34-62-10 | reverse complement strand
GTTGGAAGACCTTGACTGGTGCCTGTTACCCGCATTTGGAATGACCGCAGCTGGAACAGGTCATGCAGCCCTCGACCATGCGCATGTCGAATTGACCACATGACGGACAAGCCTTGCCGCGCGGGGCATTGAGTCCGATGACATTGGCCTGTGGGTCGGCCTTCAGCCCCATTCCCTCGCCCTCGATGAAACCGATCGAGATCATGTGGCGTTCAATCACCCCGCCGATCGCCGCAAGGATCGATGGGATATATTTGCCCCCCATCCACGCGCCGCCGCGCGGGTCGAAGACGGCCTTCAGCTCTTCGACCACGAAGGACACATCGCCTCCGCGACGGAAAACAGCCGAGATCATCCGCGTCAGCGCCACGGTCCAGGCGAAATGCTCCATGTTCTTGGAGTTGATGAACACTTCGAACGGACGGCGATGGCCGTTGATGATGATGTCGTTGACGGTCAGGTAAATCGCGTGTTCGCTATCGGGCCATTTGAGCTTGTAGGTATTGCCCTCCAACGCCTGCGGACGGTCCAGCGGCTCAGACATATAAATCACATCCGCGCCCTGATCGGCCTCGGGCGTCTTTTCGGTGGTCTCGGACACGCTCAGCACAGACCCGGTGACATCATTGGGCCGGTACGTGGTGCAGCCTTTGCAGCCCTGATCCCAAGCGGCCATATAGACCTCTTTGAAATCGTCAAAGCTGATATCTTCGGGGCAGTTGATGGTTTTGGAGATCGAGCTGTCGACCCATTTCTGCGCCGCCGCCTGCATCCGCACATGATCCAGCGGGGCCAGTGTCTGGGCGTTGACGAAATAGTCGGGCAGCGCCGCATCGCCGAATTTTTCGCGCCACATCTGCACCGCGTAATCGACGACTTCTTCCTCGGTCCGGCTGCCATCCTTCTGCAGGACCTTGCGCTTGTAGGCATAGGCAAAGACCGGCTCGATCCCAGACGACACATTGCCTGCATAAAGGCTGATCGTGCCGGTGGGCGCGATCGAGGTCAGCAGCGCGTTGCGGATGCCGTGGGTGCGGATCGCATCACGCACATCCTCGTCCATCGCGCGCATTGTGCCGGACGAAAGGTATTTCTCAGCATCAAACAGCGGAAATGCCCCTTTTTCCTTCGCCAAGTCCACCGACGCCAGATAAGCGGCGCGCGCGATCGCGTGCAGCCATTCCTCGGTCTGACGCGCCGCTTCTTCGGACCCATAACGCAGGCCGACCATCAGCAGGGCATCGGCCAGACCCGTCACACCCAAACCGATGCGGCGTTTCGCCTGCGCTTCCTGCGCTTGGGCGTCCAGCGGAAAGCGGCTGGCATCCACAACATTGTCCATCATCCGAACGGCAACGGCGACCAGATCGGTCAGCGCCTTGGGGTCGAGGCGTGCTGTCTTGCCGAACGGGTCCGTGACCAGCCGCGCCATGTTGATCGAGCCCAGCAGACACGCACCATAAGGCGGCAGGGGTTGCTCGCCGCAAGGGTTTGTGGCGGCGATGGTTTCGACATAGTTCAGGTTGTTGGCCGCGTTGATCCGGTCAATGAAGATCACACCCGGTTCGGCGAAATCATAAGTACTTTTCATGATCTTGTTCCACAGATCACGCGCTTGGACCGTATGGTAGACCTTGCCCTCGAATTGCAGGTCCCATGAGGCGTCGGCTTTCACGGCCTCCATGAACGGATCGGTAATCAGAACGGACAGATTGAACATCCGCAGCCGCGCGGCATCGGATTTGGCGGTGATGAACGCCTCGATATCCGGATGATCGCAGCGCATGGTCGCCATCATCGCGCCGCGGCGTGAGCCTGCGGACATGATCGTGCGGCACATCGCATCCCAGACATCCATGAAGGACAACGGCCCGGATGCATCCGCCGCAACGCCCAGCACATCCGCCCCGCGTGGCCGGATGGTCGAGAAGTCATACCCGATCCCGCCGCCCTGCTGCATCGTCAACGCGGCTTCCTTCAGCATGTCGAAGATACCGGCCATGCTGTCCGGAATTGTCCCCATGACGAAACAGTTGAACAGCGTCACCCGCCGACCCGTACCCGCCCCTGCAGTGATGCGACCTGCCGGCAGGTATTTGAAATCCTCAAGCGCAGCATAGAATTTGTCTTCCCATACAGCACTGTCCTGTTCGACCTGCGCCAAAGACCGTGCAATGCGGCGCCATGTATCCTCGACCGAGCGGTCGATGGGCGTCCCATCCGCCTGTTTGAACCGGTATTTCATGTCCCAGATCTGTTCGGAAATGGGGGCGGCAAAACGGGTCATGGGAGCGTCCTTGGATCAGCGGAATGAGAGGCCAGAGGGCGAGCGGCAGAGTGGCGCGACGCCCTGTGGCAGAAGGTGAAGGATAGGCCGGTGGGGAGGCCGGGTCAACGGGCCAGACGCCGGAAAGAGAAGGTCCGGTCCCCTTGATCTCGCGGTGCGAGCCGCTATGCTCCACAACCACTGGGGAAAAACACATGCCAGAACCGCTGCATCTGATCAAACTTTCTGTCGGCACCGAAGGCGTCGAAGACCTTGCCGCATGGCAGGGCAGCGCGCGGGCAAAAGGGCCAGACGGCCTGCCGCGCCACATTACCCGCATGTGGCCCAAGCGCGAGGCCGAGATTCTTGACGGCGGGTCGATCTATTGGGTGATCAAGGGCGTGCTGCAATGCCGCCAACGGATTTTACGACTGGACGAGGTCATGGGTGGCGATGGCATCCGCCGTTGCGCGATCGTACTGGACCCCGAACTGATCCGTACCACACAAGCCCTCAAGAAACCGTTTCAGGGCTGGCGCTATTTGGCTGCCAAGGACGCTCCAGCAGATCTGGCAAAGGGTCGCGCCAATGAGGACGCTTTGCCCACCAGTCTGAGTGCGGCGCTGGCTGATCTGGGCGTGCTCTGAACGTCGCCCTGCTCGGACGAACAGAGGGCAGAGCATCCATCCGACATGGGGCTTGAAACGCGCCCGGGCCGAGGGCATTGTTCAGGCTTACTTTCGGGACATGACAGAATGCTCCGCCCACAACTGCTGACCAGCCTCTCGTCCTATTCCACACATACGCTTCGGGCCGATCTATTTGCAGGCATCACGGTTGCGATGGTCGCCCTGCCGCTGTCGTTGGCTATAGCCATCGCATCCGGTGCGACCCCGGCGCAGGGATTGATCACGGCTATTGTGGCGGGTTTCATCATCTCGGCGCTTGGCGGCAGCACGGTGCAGATCGGCGGACCGACCGGAGCGTTCATCGTCGTCGTCGCGGGAGTCATTGCGGAGCACAGCTATGATGGGCTGCTGCTGGCCACGGCCATGGCAGGGGTGATCCTGCTGATAGCGGGGTGGCTACGCGCGGGAAGTCTGATCGCCCATGTCCCCGAGGCGGTGGTGAATGGCTTCACCATCGGGATCGCCGTGTTGATCGCGTCAAGCCAACTCAAGGACCTCATGGGATTGTCGCTGCTGAACGAGCCCGCGGAACTGCTTCACAAAATCCCTGCACTATGGGCCGCGCGCGATACATTCAACGTGTCGGCCTTTGCTGTGGGGGTGGCCACGATGGGTTTGATAATTGCCTTCCGGCGCGCAGCACCGCGCCTGCCCGGGCTGATCGTGGCGCTGGCGCTGACATCAGGGGCTGCGGCGATGCTCTTGCTGCCAGTCGAGACGATCGAGGCAAGGTTCGGTGTCCTTCCCACGACCCTGCCCATGCCTGCCTTGCCCGAGATCACATTGGCCCGGATGATCGAGATGCTGCCCTCGGCGCTGGTCATCGCGTTTCTGGCGGGGATCGAGTCGCTGCTGTCTGCGGTGGTCGCCGACCGCATGACGGGCGCAACGCACAAGCCCAATGCCGAAGTGGTGGCACAGGGTGCCGCGAACCTTGCTTGTGCGGCTTTTGGAGGTCTGCCTGCGACAGGTGCAATCGCCCGCACAGCCACCAACGTGCGGGCCGGAGGACAGACTCCGGTGGCAGGTATCGTCCATGCGATTGCCATCCTTGCGATGATGATGCTGGCCGCAGGTCCGACAGGGATGTTGGCGATGCCTGCCATGGCAGGTCTTTTGATCCTGACCGCATGGAACATGGCGGAACCGCACAAATGGGGCGTATGGATGCGCGAACGGCCGTCGGATCGGGTTCTGTTGCTACTGACGATGGCACTGACGGTGCTTGTCGATCTGACCGTGGCCATCGGGGTGGGCGTCGCGCTTGGCTTGGCGCTGAAATTGCGCGCAGGCCAGACCAAGCCCGAGGCCTTCGATCCGCGCGATCAGTAAGGGCTCAATCCGCCCCTATCATATGGCACAACTGCTTGAGTGTGGCTCGGTCGACTTCGGACATCTCTGCCGCGCGACTACGGTAAAGCGTGGCCTGAGAGCGCAGGATCAACCCATCCTGCAACAGCTTCAGATGATTTGCCCGCAACGTCTCGCCCGTCGAGGTGATATCGGCCACAGCTTCCGCGGTTTCGAACTTCACGGTGCCTTCGGTCGCACCCTGACTGTCGACCAGTGTATAATCTGCAACGCCCGCAGTTCGGAGAAAATCCCGGACAAGGCGGTGATACTTCGTGGCGATCCGCAATCGGAAGCCATGATGCTTGCGGAATGCCGCAGCCGCCGCGTCGAGATCGTCGAGTGTGTCGACATCCACCCACGCCGCCGGCACCGCGATGATAAGGTCCGCATGGCCAAAGCCAAGCTCTGCAAGTTCCTCCACCTGCTGATCCCATTGGCCCAACTTTTCGCGCACCAGATCGGTGCCCGTAACGCCCAGATGAATGCGACCTGCGGCCAGTTCGCGCGGAATTTCGCCCGCCGACAGCAGCACCAGCTCGACATTGTCGATCCCATCCACTGCGCCCGCATATTCGCGCTCAGATGCGCTGCGAGACAGGGTGATGCCGCGCGCGGCGAACCACTCGAAGGTTTTGTCCATCAGACGCCCCTTGGAGGGCACACCCAGCTTGATCGTCATGACGCGGCCCTCAGCTCAAGCAGCAGGCCAGGGCGGATCACGCCGCCCACGGCTGGAATTTCCGCACCCTGCCCCAGCACGCGGGTCAGCGCATCATAGCGCCCGCCTGTGGCCACGGGCGGCAGATCGCTGCGCCCTTCGGCGTAAAAGCCAAAGACAAAGCCATCGTAATATTCCATGGATGTGCGGCCATAGCTGGCCTCGAACTCCAGAGTTTCGATATCGATACCGCGCGCTGACAGGGCTGTGGTGCGCGCCTCCAGCCGGTCCACTGCCGATGCGATCGCAGGCAAATCGACCGAAATATCGCGAAGATGTTCAAGCGCAAAGGGAAGTGTTTCTCGGACATTCAGGATTGCATCGAGAAGCGCCACATCATTCTCGCTGATCGGCGGGGCTGCGGCATCGTCCCTCAGGCGGGCGATACGGGAGGCAATCTCGGCACGGTCGCGCAGGCCGATGAAAGGCGCGCAATCGGCCAGCGGATCGGACGAGGCAAGCAGCGCCATTCGCGTCTCGGGTACAGGCGCGCGGCCCGCATAGCGATCCAGCAGCGCGCGAAAGCGGCGCGGACGCCAGATATGGCGGCGCAACGCGGCCTTGCGCACGGGCGTTGTGTCCAGCCCATCCACAGCGGCGGCCAGGATTCCGATGTCACCCGTCGCGGCCCGCAGCGCCACATCGCCAAGAGCGGCACGGATCAAGGCAAAGACTTCGGCATCCGCCGCTGCGGGATCCGTGCGGTCAAAGACCTCGTACCCGGTTTGGAAATATTCATTGGCGCGGTCGGGGAAATCTTCCTGTCGTCGGAACACTTCACCGGCATAGGTGTAGCGCGCGGGTTCCGCGCCATGGGCCATATGCATCTGCACCACTGGCACTGTGAAATCAGGGCGAAGCATCTGCTCGCCGCGCACAGCGTCCGAGGTGACATAGGCGCGGGCGCGGATATCCTCACCGTACAGATCCAGCAGCGTATCGGCGGGTTGCAGCACTGGCGGATCCACGACCTGTGCGCCAGCCGCTTCAAAGAGGGCACGCAGGCGCGTGGCCTCGTCCCGGATAGCCGTGCGTACAGCGGTACGTTTTGTGGCCATGTCAGGCATGAGTTTGACTTTCCAGAATTTCACGCACCTTCGCCACCAATTGGCCGCGCGGCACCTCGTATTGGCTGGGGCGGCTTTGCCATTCCTCAAGCGTGGCATTGGCGGCGATTTGTGCGCCAAGGATCAGGTCCTTGATCTGCACAACGCCGCGCGCCTTTTCGTCACCACCTTCGATGATAGCCACCGGAGAGGCGCGTTTATCCGCATATTTCAACTGGTTGCCGAATTGTTTGGGGTTGCCCAGATAGACCTCGGCGCGGATACCGGCACGGCGCAGCTCTCCTGCCATGGCCTGATAATCGGCCATCCGGTCGCAGTCCATGACGGTCACCACCACAGGCCCCTGTTCGCTGGCTTGCATCCGGCCCTTTTCGCGCAGAGCCGCCAGAAGCCGATCGACGCCGATCGACACACCCGTCGCAGGTACTTCCTGACCAGTGAAACGCTTGACCAGATCGTCATAGCGCCCCCCACCCGCGACCGAGCCGAATTGCCGCTTGCGGCCCTTCTCGTCGAAAGTCTCGAAGGTCAGTTCGGCCTCGAACACGGGGCCGGTGTAATAGCCAAGGCCGCGCACAACCGAAGGGTCGATCACGATGCGGTCAGGGCCATAGCCTTGGGCTGCGACCAGTTCCGCGATCTGTTCCAACTCGGCCACACCGTCCAGACCAATGGCGGATGCGCCCACGGCGGCGCGCAAGTTGGCCAAGGTCTGGGAAACCGTGTCGGACTTTGACGTCAGGAAATCGATCACGGGTACGGCCTGCTCCGCATCCAGCCCTACACCGTCGATGAAAGCGCCCGAGGCATCAAGGCGCCCTTTGGTCAGCAACTCGCGCACGCCCGCCTCACCGACCTTGTCGAACTTGTCGATGGTGCGCAGCACGGCTTCGCGCGCGTCACCTTCGGGCAGCCCCATCACCTCGAGGATACCGTTCAGAACCTTGCGGTTGTTGATCCGCACGATGTAGTCGCCACGCGGGATGCCCACCTCCTCCAGCGTATCGGCCAGCATCGCGCAAATCTCGGCATCCGCAGCCACGCTTGCAGCGCCCACCGTATCGGCATCGCATTGATAGAACTGGCGGAAGCGGCCCGGGCCCGGTTTTTCATTGCGCCAGACCGGGCCCATCGCATAGCGGCGATAGGGCAGCGGCAGGTCGTTGCGGTGCTGGGCATAGACGCGGGCCA
This sequence comes from Rhodobacterales bacterium 34-62-10, assembly GCA_002282555.1. GTDB lineage: Bacteria > Pseudomonadota > Alphaproteobacteria > Rhodobacterales > Rhodobacteraceae > Seohaeicola. Next base: position 2,893 of record NCJR01000062.1, on the reverse strand, counting down.
AGGGTGCTGTCAGATCATAGCGCAGCGCCAGCCAGTCACCCGGCTTGGCATTCTCGCCCTCATGCTCGGGCGCTTCCTGCCATGCGAAAACACCCGCGTTCGGGCGGTCCACATCTGGCAGGAACTTGCCCAGCGCCTCGACCGTTTCCACGGCAGAGGATTCCAGCGCATCAAAGCCGTAGCGATGATAGACCCCGGCGATGCTCGCAAGCATCTGGCTGCGCATCGTCACATCGGCACCGAAATAGTCGCGGAACCCTTTCGGGGTTTCGGCGCGTGGGCGCGGGGTCTTTTTATCCTTGGCCATGGCAGGCTCCCTTAGTCTTGGTCGGGGCGGTCGTCGGCGGGCGGTCTTGTCCGGCTTGCCTCTAGCGGAAGCGGGGCAAGGGGGCAAGCGGGGCAAGCCTGATCGGACCGCACGACGGCGGCTGGCCGGGCATTTGAGTATTTAGGGAACGATGAAAGGACGGCTCAGAGATCGTCGAACCGTCCCGACCTGCCTTGGCCTTGCGAAAAGCGCGTGGCCCCGGCGCGTCCCTCTGCGGCGAACATTGAGGCCGAGGCCCATTCGCGGCGCAGCGCGGCGGCCAGTTCGGCGGGCGGCATCCGCGCGGACAGGAAATCGGCGCGCATGCAGCCCTGCGGAAAACGGCTCAGGCTTTGGGCAAGATCCAGCGCCACCGCCAGTGCCTGTCCCTGCGGCACAACCCGGTCGGCCAGCCCCATGGCATAGGCTTCACCGGTATCGACGGGACGACCTGTGAGGACAAGGTCATTGGCACGCCCCTGCCCCACCACGCGCGGCAATCGAAAGGTACCACCATCGATCAAAGGCACACCCCAGCGGCGGCAGTAGATACCCATCACAGCGCCCTGCGCCATCACGCGCATGTCGCACCAGGCGGCCAGTTCCATCCCACCCGCCACGGCGGGGCCCTCGATCGCGGCGATCACGGGTTTGGACAGCATCAGCCGCGATGGTCCCATCGGGCCAGGGATTGGCTGCCTGATGGGGTCGGTCCAGTCGTCTGGGATGTTCACAGCCTCGATCCAACTGGCCGCAGACCCATTGGCGGCAGTCTTCAGATCGAACCCCGCGCAGAACGCCCCGTCCTCGCCGGTGAGGATCATCACGTCGATCCCGGCATCTGCCTCCAGCGCAATGAACGAGTCGAACAGTGCCTGCGCCGTTTCCGGGTTCACCGCATTGCGCGCCTGAGGCCGATTGATCGTGACCACCGCGACCCGATCCTGCCTGCTCACCGTGGCTGTCATGGCCTCTCCTTCCCTGTGAATGGCCTGCGTGCTATCAACCACATCGCAAACGGAGGCATCATGCAACATCTGGAAGAGAAACTGGCCCATCTGATCCGCACGGTCGATGACCTTTCGGATGTGGTGGCAGCCCAGCAGAGCGAAATCGACCGTCTCACCCGGCGGGTTGAGATGCTGATGCAGCGCGAGGCCGAGCGTGAAAGCACCGCTGGCGACAGTGTCATTCTGGCCGATCAACGCCCGCCCCATTGGTAAAGCGGGCGCGGTGCAGGATTACACTTCCTGCACTTCCATCACACCGGGCAATGACCGGATCGCACCCTTGATCTGCGGGTTCATCGGAAATTCCTGACCTGTATCGATTTCGGTCTCGCCGGGCAGGGTTGGGTCCATCAGGCACAGCATCACAGGACCGCGCGGCAGGTTGCGCTGCGCTTCGGCGGCCTGCGCCAGAACAGATGCGACCCTGGTGGCCGGTATCGCCGGTCTCTGTGTGGCCAATATCTCCTTCCGGCCCACCGGATCGAACTGCCCCTCGTTGAAGCGCGCCTCAAGGGTCATCACGACCTGGTGGGTCTGATCAAACACTTTCCGTGCGGAATCGAAATCGTCGCAGAACATCGCGATGCCCGACACCTGAGAGGTCGGGTCCGAAATGTTCATACGGAAAAACCGCGTGCCGCGTCCTGATTTACGCTCCTGCAAGGCAGATACCAATACACCGACCTTGCCGATGGCCCCGCCATCGCGCTCTGCCTTTTGTTGCAACTCGGCCAGCGTCATTACCTTGCGCCGTTTCAGCGCAGGCAAATAGTCATCTAGCGGATGACCGGACAGGTAGAAGCCGACAGCCTTGTGTTCCTCCTCCAGCCTTTCCAGTGCCTGCCAGTCGGACACTGGCATCAGGCGCGGCTCGGGCAGGTCATCCCCCGCTTCGCCAAACAAGGACACCTGATTGGACGCTTTCTGCTCGTGGATTGCTGCGGAATAGCCCACCAGCGCATCCAGCGCCTCGAATACGCGGCGGCGATTGGCGTCCAACGAGTCGAAGGCCCCGGCGCGTGCCAACATCTCCAGCGGCCGCTTACCCACCCGTTTCAAATCAACCCGACGAGCAAAATCATAAAGCGTGACAAAAGCTTTCTCGCGTCCGGCCTCATCACGGCGGGCGGCGGTGATCATCCGCATCGCCTCGATCCCGACGTTCTTGAGCGCGCCCAGCGCATAGACCAGCTTGCCCTCATGCACGGTGAACCCTGCCTCGGAGCGGTTCACGCAAGGCGGCACGATGGTGATGCCCATGCCGCGGCGGACCTCCTCGGCATAGGTTGACAGCTTGTCGGTCAAATGGCTGTCGCAGTTCATGACGCCTGCCATGAATTCGACCGGATGGTTCGCCTTGAGATAGGCCGTCTGGTAGGAGGCGACCGCATAGGCGGCGGCGTGTGACTTGTTGAAGCCGTAGTCGGCGAACTTCGCGAGCAGGTCGAAGATCTCGTCGGCCTTGGCCTCGTCGATGCCCCCCGCCTTGCAGCCGTCGACGAAGCGGACGCGCTGCTTGTCCATCTCCGCCTTGATCTTCTTGCCCATGGCGCGGCGCAGCAGGTCGGCGTCGCTG
>NCJR01000369.1 GCA_002282555.1 Rhodobacterales bacterium 34-62-10 | reverse complement strand
CGAGGAGGAGTTGCTGCAAAACTGCATCTTCATCCTGAATGCCGGCCATGAGACGACAACGAACCTGATCGGCAATGCGCTGGCCGCGCTGCATGATCACCCGGATCAAAGGGCGCTGGTGCTGGCCGATCCCGACCTGACCACCCCGATGATTGAAGAAGTGCTGCGCTATCTGTCGCCCAACCAGCTTGGCAACCGAGAGACGACAGCACCCGTCACCATCGGCGGCGTGGATATCCCGGCGGGCACCAATCTGCATCTGTGCATCGGTGCCGCCAACCGTGATCCGGCGCAATTCGCCGACCCAGACCGCTTCGACATCACGCGCAAGCCGAACCGTCATCTGGCCTTTGCCGGTGGTCCGCATGTCTGCGTCGGTCTGACGCTGGCGCGGCTGGAGGGGCGGATTGCGGTGTCGCGCTTTCTGGCGCGGTTTCCGGGCTATGCCCTGACCGCGGGGCGACAGCACGGTGGGCGGCTGCGGTTTCGCGGCTATGCGGCGCTGCCTGCCAAGTTGGTCTGAGCGTCAAAATGCCGTGGCTGACCGCGCGGCCTGATCGTATTGGCCTGACATGGTGCGCAACAACGTGGCCAGCTTGCTGATCTGTTCCGGCTCAAGCCCCAGTTCCAGCACGGGTTTGAGCAGCAATTCCTCGCGGATCGCGCGGTAACGGGCGCAGGCATCCTGTCCGGCCTCGGTCGCCTCGACGGTCTTTTCCTTGCCGCGCCGCCCTTCCTTTACCAGCCCGGCCTTGGTCAGCTTCTTGATCGCATAGTTGACGGTATGCGTATCCTCGACATTCAGGACCAGACAGATATCGGCCAGCTTCTTGGCGCGTCCGCGATTGCGCACGGTATGCAGCACCAGCACATCAAGGGCCGACAGGTCGGGAAAGCCGGTGGCGGCCATGGCCCGCACCATCCAGCGGTTGAAGGCATGCCCGGCGATGATCATGCCGAATTCAAGCTCGGAGATCTGGGCAAAGGAGCCCTCTGCCAGATGCGCGGATGAAACGATGGGGCCAAGCGATGAGGTCATGGGATGAGAATGTGTAATCCTGATAAAATGTCAACATTTTGTTGACGTAATTTGAAAGTCAGGCAGTATGAGCCTTGGAATCGGGTGTCATCCCGGCAGACCCAAGGCGCGCCTTGACCGGATGATCCCGTTTTTGCACCCTGACGCGGTGCAGCGACTGACCCGCACCTTTTGGGTGCAAATAATGAACGGGTAAGGGGCGCAAGATCCCGCCCAGACCGCCCGCGAAAACGGGCCTCAACCGGGAGACAGATCCATGAAAACCATCACCAGCCTTTTGACCGCAACCGCCCTGACCACGGCGATCGCGGCCCCCGCCTTTGCCGAGACTTGGGATATGCCGCTGGCCTATCCTGCCACCAACTTCCATTCCGCCGTGGCCGCCGAATTCGGCAAATGCGTGACCACGGGCACCGGCGGCGACATCACCATCGCCACGCACCCATCCGGGTCCCTGATCGCGGGCAATGACATCAAGCGCGCGATCCAGACCGGGCAGGTCCCGATTGGCGAGCGTCTGATGTCCGCGCATCAGAACGAGAATGCCGTGTTCGGCTTTGACAGCATCCCCTTCCTTGCCACATCTTTCGACGATTCCGCGAAACTGTGGGAAGCGGCCAAGCCGACACTGGAAAAGGTGCTGGCCGAGCAGGATCTGACGCTGCTTTACACCGTGCCATGGCCGCCGCAGGGGATTTACTTCAAGACGCCGATCAATTCCGTGTCCGAGATGAACGGCATCAAGTTCCGCGCCTATAACGCCGCGACCGCGCGTCTGGCGGAATTGACCGGCATGTTGCCCGTGCAGATCGAAGCGGCGGAACTGAGCCAGGCTTTGGCGACGGGCGTGGCGGATTCGATGATCTCATCCGCGGCGACCGGTTATGACAGCAAGCTGTGGGAAAGCCTCAAGTACTTCTACGAGGTCGATGCCTGGCTACCGCGCAACTATATCATGGTCAATTCCGGCGTCTGGGAAGGCCTGTCCGAGGAGAACCGCGCCATTGTTACCGGCTGCGCGGAACTGGCGGAATATGCGGGCAACTGGCGCGCGCGGGAATATACGGGCTTCACCCTGCAAGGGCTGCGCGATGGCGGCATGACGGTGGAACCGGCCTCCGACACGCTCAAGGCCGATTTGCAGGCCATTG
>NCJR01000061.1 GCA_002282555.1 Rhodobacterales bacterium 34-62-10 | reverse complement strand
GCTGCTCAGAAAGGCAGCTGCCTGAGGGTCTGCCTGATTTACAAAAGGATGCGCCGCTGAACCGATCGGGACAGCGGCGCATCGCCTTGGCCGGATCGCAAACGGCGGATAACACCTGATTGTCGCCCGACCGAAATCATGACCCTCTTCCGTCATGGCGCGCGGCGCACTCAACTGTCGTCCCTCAACTGTCACCCCGCAAAGCCGGCATCGCGGTCCATGTCTTTCGCCCAGCACGCGGCCCTTGGCCGTAACCGGCGGCGGCTCAGTCACCAAAGAGAGGACAGACCGCAAGCATGGCAAAACAGGTGCAACGGGCCGCCCAATTCACGCCTGTTCCTGTCCGACCAAGGGGGGCTGGCGACGTGCCACGTCGTCCACACCGCGCACCAAATAGACACAACACATAAAAAACACGACCCGCGGCGGATCGTTTCAACACGCCCGGCGTTGTGTTGTCATGCCAGACAGTACGTCCTTTTTCGGCCTTTCACAGATGCACATCCTGATGGCGTCCATGGGAGCGGCTGTTTTCATGGCATATCTGCTTCCGCGTATCATCTTCAAAGGGGCAGCATCGTCTTCGGCGGCTTTGATGATCCTTGGCCTTGTGATCTTCAACGTCATTCCCGGCATGCCGGTGGTGCCCGATCCCACAACATCCCCCGTCCTATGGGAGGTGATCAGCGAAATCGTGGTGATCGTGGTGCTGTTTGCAACCGGCTTGCGCCTCGACAATATCAGCGACTGGCGCCGCTGGGCGCCGACGGTCCGGCTCTTGCTCATCACAATGCCATTGACCGTGGCCGCCATCGCAATGCTGGGGTGGGGGCTGGCCGGTATGACGGTGGCAGGGGCGGTGATGTTGGGGGCTGTCCTGTCGCCCACGGACCCGGTTCTGGCAGGTGACGTTCAGGTCGGCCCCCCGCTTGAAGGCCGCGAACATCCGGTCCGTTTCACCTTGACCGCAGAAGCCGGCCTGAACGACGGCCTGGCCTTTCCTTTTGTCTATCTTGGATTGATCATCGCCGCACAGGGGAACGACCCCTCGGACTGGCTGGCGGACTGGTTGCTCAGGGACGTGCTGTACCGGATCATCGTCGGTGCGGCCATTGGTGCATTGACCGGATGGCTTCTGGGCCGCAGCCTCTTTTCTGCATGGGGACGCGCCGCCATCGAAAAAAGCGGCCCCGGTGTTCTGGCCCTCGGCGCGGTTCTGCTCAGTTACGGTGTCGTCGAGCTTGCCGAAGGCTACGGCTTCATCGGGGCTTTCACCGCCGGGCTGATGTGCCGCCGCGTCCAGGAAAAGCACCATTTCCATAAACGCCTGCACGCTTTCAGCGAGGCTGTCGAACATGTTCTGACCGCCATCTTGCTGTTGTTGTTGGGCGGTATTCTTCCGGCACTCTGGCCTGTTCTGGATTGGCGCCACTCTCTGATCGGTTTCGGCCTGCTTCTGGTGATCAGACCGCTGATTGGCTGGCTCTCACTGCTGGGCAGCGGGATGACATCGGGTGATCGTTTGATTGTGGGCTTCTTCGGCGTGCGCGGGATCGGGTCGATCTACTATGTCGGCTACGCGACCGGTCACATGGAACTCGTGAACGAAGATCAGCTGTGGGCCTTGGTCGCCTATACGATCTTTGCCTCTGCCCTCCTGCATGGCACGTCCAGTTTTCTGGTGGATCGGCTGGTGTCCAAGCCACACGATAAGGCTGAAAACGTAAATATGACATCATCCACTGACTCTCGATAATGGTCGAATCCCAATATGAACCTCTCGGGGCAGACCTGTTTTCAAGCGCCGTGAACCCGTGAAAATCCGCGCCATCGCGACAGGATCCTTGGCCGCACCAAAAGCACGTCCAAATTCACCAGCACCCGTCCTTCAACGTCACGCAGGATCACGCCCAAGCGTTCCAGCGGCAAGGGTCACCGCGCCGATCCCATGGATCAGCCCAAGACCCCCGCTGATCTGGAGGAATGATCCTGCGTCTGCGTTGCGCGACAACCTTGCCCCTGCTGCTGCTCCACAAAACATCCCGCGCCCGTGATTGTTCCTCAGACGACCAGAACCGGCAGTTTCGACAGGCCCGTGACCTTGTGCGACACCGACCCCAGCAGAAACGTCTCTACGGAACCAAGACCACGCGCACCGATGACAATCAGATCGGCCTCATGTTCTTTGGCGAAGCTGACGATAGTCCGGGCAGGCTGTCCGGCACGGGTGAAGGCGCGGACCGATACCAGCCCCTCGGCCAGTGCGATCTGTTTGGCATGGCTCGCCACCTCCTTGGCATGTTCCTTCATCGCCTCGTCGGGATTGGTCTGCTTGGCCTTTGGGCGCACCATCGACAGCGATGCCTCGATCATCGCGTGATGGCGGTAGACGGTCAGAATCTGAACCTCTGCACCGCACAGCTTGGCAAGCGCGCTCCCATGGCGCAGCGCCATTTCCGCGCCGTTTGAACCGTCGAATGGGATCAGGATACGCTTGTACATGCCACCTTTCCTTATTTCGCAAAGGCCAGATCACGCAGGAACAGGGCGATCTGCGGGAACATGATCAGGGCCGCCGACACGCTGAGAAGGATCAGGATGAAGGGCGGCGTGCCACGGATCACCTCGAGATATGGCCGCTTGAACACGGCAATGGCGGTAAAGATATCGCAGCCAAATGGCGGCGTCGCCGATCCGATGGCCACCTGCAGCGTGATGATCGTCCCGACCAGAACCGGATCAAGTCCCACCGCATCCACCACCGGCGCAAAGATGGGCACCAGCACAAGGATCACGACAATCGGGTCCACGAACATGCAGCCGATGAAAAAGGCGATGGAAATGACGATCAGCACACCGATCTGCCCCATCTCGTCGATGCCGATACCCGACAGGATCGCCTGCGGGATCTGTGCGAAGGAGATGACCCATGAAAACGCGGCCCCCGCCGCCACAAGGATGAATACCACCGCCGTGATCAGCCCCGTGGATTTGGCTGTCTCGTAAAGATCGGCAAAGGACATCTCGCGAAAGATGACCATTTCCAGAATAATGGCGTAAAGCACACAGACAGCCGCCGCCTCGGTCGGTGAAAACACACCGCCATAGATGCCCCCGATGATGATCGCGGGAAATCCCAGCGGCCAGAGGGCCGCCTGCAAGGACCGCGCCCGCTCGCCCCAGGTCGCGCGCTCCTCGGTCGGCACGTTGTGGCGCACCGCGTAAATCCATGAATAGATCGAGAACAGCACCAAAATCAGCAGCCCCGGCCCGATCCCCGCGATGAACAATTCGGCGATCGAGGTGTTGGACACCACGCCGTAAATGATCATCCCGATGGATGGCGGGATCAGGAATGCAATGTCCGACGCGTTGATGATCAGCGCCAGAATGAAACTGTCCTTGTAGCCTGCCTTCAGCATCCGTGGCCGCAGGGGTGATCCGATAGCGACCACGGTCGCTTGTGTCGATCCCGATACCGCGCCGAACATCGTGCAGGCCGATGCCGTGGCCACCGCAAGTCCGCCGCGCAGATGCCCGACAAAACTCATGACAAGATCAATCAGCCGCCCGGCCGATTGTCCGCGCGTCATGATGTCGGCGGCAAAGATGAACATCGGCACCGCGATCAACGAGGCTGGCCGGATCCCCGCCATCATCTGCTGGATCATCGTCTCCATCTGGTCCAGGCCACCGAACATGACGTAAAACCCCACGCCAGCCCCCGCGATCAGCGGGATCATCATCGGAAAGCCCAACAGCAGCAGGACCACCATGATCGACAGCAATGTCCAACCCATGGCTCAGACCTCCTCTTCGCCGTTGTCATACCCCTCAAGCACCCCGGTCGAGAGGTAGATATCCTTCTCCAGAAGGTTCTTGATCGCGGTCAGCAGGTATTGCGCGCCCGTCATGAAAAACCCCACTGGCACCCAGACCAGCGTCCACCAGACCGGGATCTGCAAGGACGGCAGCACACGCCCGCGCCCCGCCTGCGTCTGGATGTAATGCAGCGCATACCACGCCAGCCCCAGCATGATCAGGCCCGAGACAAGGCTGATCACCACCATCAACGCCTTGCGCGGACGCGGCGGCAAAGCATCGAACAGCGCCGACATGCGGATATGCCGCCCATGCCGCGCGGCATAGGAAATCCCTGCAAAGGTGATCATGATGATCAGGATGCGGTTCAACTCTTCCGAAAAGAAGATCGAGTTCTGGAACACGAACCGCCCGATGACATTGGCGATGGTGTTCGCGGCCAGCAGCAGAACGCCTGTCGCCAGAAGCACCGCCTCAAGCCGCGCAATCGCGTTATCGATCCAACCCATCGGGCCGGGCAGGGTGCTGACATAGGCACCCAGCGGGGCGTCATCGGTCCCGGTCGTGTCAGTCTGGCTTTGCAGCTGCGAAGGTTGCGTGTCGCTCACGGGCGATCACTCCTGTCTTGGATGTCCGCTCCGGCCTCGCACAGGAAAAGATCCGGGCAGGCGGCGTCCCGACCCGCATGGTCGGGACGCCCCTTCTTTGGAATGGTGATCAATCCGCCACGGCCTCAAGATCGGCCTTCATCTGATCAAGGATCTCCTGACCGCTCTCGCCCGTCATCTCGATGAACGCGGCCTCGACCGACGCGGCCGCCTCCTGGAATGGCGCGCGCTGCTCGTCTGTCAGGCGCGTCACCGTCATCTCGGGCTTGGCCTCAAGGATCTTGTCGAGTGACGTCTGTGTCAGACCCTTCTGATACTCAAGGATATGGTCGAACGCCACGTCGATGGCGTCCTGCACCATCTGCTGGTCTTCCGCGGACAACCCGTCGAAGAAATCCTGGTTCGCCATCACCGCCGTGGTGAAATTGTTGTGGCCTGTAAAGGTGATGTGATCCGTCACCTCATACATCTTGGTGGATTCCACAAAGAACATCGGGTTCTCTTGCCCTTGAATGATATTCGTCTGCAGACCGCCATACACCTCGCCCCACGGCAGCGGCGTCGGCGTCGCACCAAAGGCACGGTAGCTTTCCACCAGCAGCGGGTTCGTCATCACCCGCACCTTGACCTCGTTCAGATCGGCAGGGCTTGTCACGGGTTCCTTGGTGGTGATGACCACCTCGCCCTCGGGGAACATGGTCAGCAGTTCCAAGCCTTGTTCGGCGTAAAGGTCCGGGAACATCTCGTTGATCGCTTTGGATGTGCGGAAGAAGTCGAACAATTCCGCCTCATCCTGCGGCAGCAGATAGGGCACGAAGAACACCTGCGCCTCGGGGATCAATGAGCCGGTAAAGCCGGGGCTCTGATCCACGAATTGCAAGATACCGGCCTGCGCCTGCTCCATGATATCGGCGGATTCACCCAAGGTGCCATAGGGGAACAACTGGACCTCGTGGTCCGAGTTCGCCTCGACCTCTTCCTTGAATTTCTGGGCAAAAACGCCCTGCACCTCGTCCAGCGCCTCTTCAAAGGCATAGCGCCATGTATCGGCCTGTGCGGTGGTCATGCTGGCGGTCAGCGCGACCAGCGCGGCAGACCCGGTGAGAAAGCTTTTGAGTGTGGTCATGTCATCCCCTCTTGAGTTGATGGCCCGTTATCGCATCGCTTGCGCCATCGGGTTTCGACTGCAGAGTGTTTCGGCAATCTAAATATATTTGCCCTTCAAAGGTACGGAAGTTGAGGGATTTTGTCAAACAAGTGGCAGGAATAATTTATAAAATGTTGATAAGTCGTAAAAAAATTGCAAATCTTTGCGATTTCGAAAAAGATATAACATTAGATAGTCTTAGTATAATGGGGTGACTCGGCACCACAAAAGGCGCAAACACAGTGCAGGCCCCGCCCAAGCCGGGCGCGGCAAACCATGCCTTCAATCAAGGCCAATCACATGCGGGCGCGCGCGCCTTACCGTTTGTTGCGCATCGCCTCCAGCAAGGCGGCCCCCAATGCGCCACCTGTGTCTGTCGGCTTTGCCTCAGACCGGGCTGCCTTCGGCGCCGCGGCGTTTTTCGGCCCACCGCGACGCTCTGTCTTGGGGGCTGCCGCGCTGTCTGACTTTGTCTGACCCGACGGGTCTCCACCATCCTTGCGCATCGTCAGACCTATCCGCTTGCGGGGCACATCCACCTCGGTCACGCGCACCTTGACCACATCGCCCGCTTTCACCACCTCATGCGGGTCCTTGACGAAACGGTCCGCCAACTGGCTGACATGGACCAGCCCGTCCTGATGCACACCGATATCCACAAAGGCACCGAATGCCGCCACATTGGTCACGGTGCCTTCCAGAACCATGCCGGGGCGCAGGTCCTTGATATCATCCACCCCATCGGCGAAACGCGCGGTCACGAAACCGGGGCGCGGATCGCGGCCGGGTTTTTCCAGTTCCGCCAGAATGTCGCGCACGGTGGGCAGACCAAAAGTGTCATCCACGAATTGCTCGGCCCGCAGGCCGCGCAACGCCTCGGGATGGCCCATGATCGCGCGGATATCCCGCCCGCAGGCCTGCACGATCCGCCGCGCCACGCCATAAGCCTCGGGGTGGACGGAAGTGGCGTCCAGCGGCTCGACACTGTCGCGCAACCGCAAAAAGCCTGCGCATTGCTCAAAGGCTTTCGGCCCCAGCCCGGCCACCTTCAACAGCGCCTTGCGCGACGGGAACGGCCCTTGGGCGTCACGATGGCTCACAATGGCCTGCGCCAGTGACGCGCCCAGACCCGCCACCCGCGCCAGCAAGGGCGCCGAGGCCATGTTCAGGTCCACCCCGACCGCGTTCACCGCATCTTCCACCACCGCATCCAGCGCCTGTGTCAGGCGGCGCTGATCCACGTCATGCTGATACTGGCCCACCCCGATCGACTGCGGCGTGATCTTGACCAGTTCCGCCAGCGGGTCCTGCAATCGCCGCGCGATGGACACCGCCCCGCGCAAAGATACGTCCAGATCGGGAAACTCCTTCGCCGCCAGTTCCGACGCCGAATAGACCGAGGCCCCCGCCTCGGACACGATCACGCTGACAGGCCGTGTGTCGCCCGCAGGCAGGGCCTTCAAGGTCTCGGCCACCAGCCGTTCGGTTTCCCGACTGGCAGTGCCGTTGCCGATGGCGACCAGTTCGATCCCATGTTTGCGGATCAGACCGATGATCGCGGCCTGCGCCCCGCGCAAATCATTCTTCGGCTGGAACGGGTAAATCGTCACTGTCTCAAGCACCTTGCCCGTCGCATCGACCACAGCCGCCTTCACCCCGGTGCGGATGCCGGGATCAAGCCCCAGCGTGGCCCGCGGTCCGGCAGGTGCGGCCAGCAGCAAGTCCTTGAGGTTGCGGGCAAAGACCGCAATCGCCTCGTCATGCGCGCGCCCGCGCAATTCGCCCATCAGATCGACATACATCGACAGGCTCAGCTTGACGCGCCATGTCCAGCCGGCCGCCTTGCGCAGCCAGTCATCGCCCGGCCCGTCTCCGGTGATGCCGATGGCACCCGCCACCATGTTCACCGCCCGTGGCGCGCCCGTCTCGGGATCGGGGGCGATGTCCACTGTCACCACCTCCTCCTTGGCGGCGCGCAGGATCGCCAGCGCCCGGTGCGAGGGGATCTTGCCCCAGCCCTCGCGGTGATCGAAGTAATCCGAGAATTTGGCCCCAGCCTCTTCCTTGCCGGGCACGACCTTGGCGGTGATCAGCGCCTCGGCGCGCATGAAATCGCGCAGGCGGCCCAAAAGGGTCGCGTTCTCGCTCAACCCCTCGGCCAGAATGTCGCGCGCACCCTCCAGCGCCTCTTTCACACCGGGCACGGCCTCGGACAGATACCCCTGTGCCAGCGTCTCGGGCGCGGTCCTGCGATCCGCCAGAATCGCCTGCAACAGCGGCTCCAGCCCGTTTTCCCGCGCGATCATCGCCTTGGTGCGCCGCTTGGGCTTGTAGGGCAGGTAGATGTCTTCCAGCGCGGCCTTGGTCTCGGCCCCGGCGATGGAGCGGGCCAGCGCATCGGTCAGCTTGCCCTGGTCCTTGATCGACCCCAGAATGACCGCCCGGCGCGCCTCAAGCTCGCGCAGGTATGACAGCCGGTCTGCCAGATTGCGCAGCTGCGTGTCGTCCAGGCCCCCCGTCACCTCCTTGCGGTAGCGCGCGATGAAGGGCACGGTCGCGCCCCCGTCCAGCAGGGTCACGGCAGCCGCCACCTGCGCGGGATTGGCGCTGATTTCAGTGGCGATGCTGCGGGCGATGCGGTCGGCGATGTCGGTCACTGGCAAGATCCTTCGATGGTTCGGAACCGCCGTGATAGTCGCTGCGCCGCCCCGCGCCAAGTGGCCGGGAAGGATCAGCGGGGAAAATCGCCGGGGTTCATCCCCCCCCTCATGGCGCCAGCCATTGCCCGGCCCAGCCATCCGCGCGATCAAACCGCGCGCGCCGGTGCTGCGGCCCCAGATGCACGATGTCCATCGCCTGCACCGCGCAACGCAGCACGGTGAAACTGGCGGGATCAGCGGGCTTGTCATACTCCAGCGCCGCAGCAATCGGCGTGCCGGGCGCGGGCCTTGTGCCATAGCTTTGCCGCGACGGATCAGGCACCCTTGCCCATGCCTCGGCCACAGCCGCGCCGGTCAGGATCGTCACCTCGGTCATCAGGCGGATTTGCAGATGGGCCGATGCTTCCCACACATGAAGCGCCGCGCGGGGCGTCGCGCGCAGTGCCGCGACCTTGGCCGAATGCAGATCGGTATGCACCTCCAGCATTGCGGCGGCAGGATCGGCCCCGCGCAAAACGACCGTGCGCGCCTCGGGCCAGCCTGCGGGCGAGACAGTGGCAAAGGTCGGATGACGCGCGGCCGCGCGGCGGTCGGCCACCCCGCGCACCAGCCGCAGCCAGACCTGTTCGCGCAAACCCTCCAGCGTGGCAGCCCAGGGGTGGGGATCAGTCGTCATAGCCCGTCATCTCCAGATAGCCCACGCCGCCATGGCTGCCGCTGATTGTCACCGGCCCCTCCCAATAGGGCACCGAGGTCGCCATCCAGGCATCGGGGTTCAGTGCCGTCACGGTCACATCCACGCCCCGGTCGGGAAGGCGCACCTGCCATCCTATCGGCACCTCCCGCCCAGCCACCTCATGCCACGCCAGCGGCGCGGCGGCAAAAGCCCTGTCAGGATAGGGCGTCGCCTGCCCATCGGCGCTGAT
>NCJR01000368.1 GCA_002282555.1 Rhodobacterales bacterium 34-62-10 | reverse complement strand
CGCTGCGGCATCGCCAGAAGCGCCTCGATCGTGGGGATGAAATCATCGGCCACAGTGCAGCAGATGCAGCCATTGGCCAGTTCGACTATATTCTCCTCGGGGCAGTTCTCGTCCGCGCAGGCTTTCAGGATATCGCCGTCCACGCCCACGGTGCCGAACTCGTTCACCAAAATGGCCAGACGCTTGCCTTGCGGGTTCTGCATCAGGTGCCGGATCAGCGTGGTTTTGCCCGACCCCAGAAAGCCGGTGATGACGGTGACGGGGATTTTGGTCAGATCGGACATATCAGGGCTCCAGTTTGGGAAGGCGCGCAAGGCTCTGCTTGCGGAAGATCACGGGGCGTTCGCGCCAAGGCACGATACCGTCCTCGGTTTGTGCATAAAGCGCCGCGCCGCGCAAGATTTCGTCGGTATCATCAGAGGTCATACGACCGTAGACATAGGACCACGCGCCGGACTTGGTCAGCGCGATGCTGCACCCATGATCGCAGGCGGACAGGCATTCGACGGGGCGAATGCTCACACCTTCGGGCGCGGGCGCAGTCGACAGCGCCTCGAACAGTCGGGCACCGGCGCAAACCTCGCCCTCAAGCACCGGCTGGCCCGCGCGGCAGGTCATGCAGACATGGAGAACAGCACCCATCGCGTCACCTTTTTTGACTGCGGAAAACAGAGGCATGCGCCAACGGTCAGGCGTTATCGCCTGTGTCCGAAGGTCGCGGAACACCCCGTCCGCGCGTTTCAGTTCGTGCACTGGCAGGTCTCCCGGCTTGCGGATCTCGAAGCGGGGCTTGCACCTTGCTTCAGCGGTTCGCCCTCCTTCCCGAACCTTGCGGCCAGTGGCATGGGCGGACCTTTCCGGTCACGGTCGCGGGGGCGGCTGCGCTTCGGTCAGGCAACACGGGTGTGTCGCAAAACCTGTCGCATTCCCTTTTGGCCTGCCATAAGACAGGCACCAGCGCTCAATCCCCCTCATTTGACAGAAGGGCGGCGAGTGTCAAGAAAAAGGACAATACGATGTCAGATATTCAGAACACTTCCGCCGACAAACCAGCCCCCACATCCGAGGCGGAACTGGCGCGTCATGCCTCCAAGATGGCCAAGAAGAAAGCCGCCCGCCAAAGGTAAATCCTCGTCCGGATTCGGGATGATCCTGCGGTCTATCGCGCATGGCATGCCCTGCGCCGTTGTGCAGTTCATCAAAGGTGGGTGGGATACCGGCGAGCGGCGCCTGATCGAGGGCCAGTTCACGGAGCTGTGCCAGTTCCACGCGATGGGCGAAGGTTTCACATGGGAAACGCAGGATAAGGCGCGCGACATTGCTGCCGCTCAGGCCGGATGGGAAAAGGCCAAATCCCTGATCCGCGATCCCGAAATTCGGTTTGTGCTGCTGGACGAGATTAACATCGCGCTGCGCTACGACTATCTGGATATCGACGAGGTGCTGACCTTTCTGTCCGAGGAAAAACCCCCGTTGACGCATGTCTGCCTGACTGGCCGCAACGCCAAGGAGGCGCTGATCGAGGCCGCCGATCTGGTGACCGAGATGACGCTGGTCAAGCATCCATTCCGCTCCGGCATCAAGGCCCAGCCGGGCGTGGAATTCTGATCCCCGATGCCCGCGATCATGATTCAGGGCTGCGGCTCGAATGTCGGCAAATCCATGCTGGTGGCGGGGGTGTGCCGTGCAGCAGCCCGCCGTGGCCTGTCCGTGGCGCCGTTCAAGCCGCAGAACATGTCCAACAACGCTGCCGTCACCGCCGATGGTGGCGAGATCGGACGGGCGCAGGCCTTGCAGGCGCTGGCCTGCGGGCTGGAGCCGGTCACGGATATGAATCCGGTGCTGTTGAAACCCGAGTCCGAGGTGGGCGCGCAGGTGATCGTGCAGGGCAAAAGGCTGACCACGGCACGGGCGCGCGATTATGCGGCGCTGAAGCCCAAGCTGATGGCCTCGGTGCTGGACAGTTTCAACCGCCTGCGCGACACCTATGATCTGGTTATCGTGGAGGGCGCGGGCAGCCCGGCCGAGGTGAACCTGCGTGCCGGTGATATCGCCAATATGGGCTTTGCCCGCGCCGCCGATGTGCCGGTGATCCTGACCGGCGATATCGACCGTGGCGGCGTGATCGCGCAGGTCGTGGGCACTCAGACGGTGATTGATCCGGCTGATGCTGCAATGATCAAAGGATTTATTATTAATAAGTTTCGTGGCGATCCTCGTCTGTTTGACGATGGGTATGTCATGATCGAGCAGATTACCGGATGGCGCGGTTTCGGCGTGGTGCCGTGGTTTGTACGAGCCAATCTGCTGCCCGCTGAGGATGCGCTCGATCTGGCCTCCGGCCCTGCCACAGACGGCGTGACCATAGCCTGCCTGACCTTAAGCCGGATTGCCAATTTCGACGATCTGGACCCGCTCAAGGCGGAACCCGGCGTCAACCTGGTGATGGTGCGCGCAGGTCAGCCGATCCCCGGTGATGCGCGTCTGGTGATCATTCCCGGATCAAAGTCGACTCGCGGCGATCTGGCATTTCTGCGCGCGCAGGGCTGGGACATAGATCTGAATGCCCATGTTCGGCGCGGCGGGCATGTTTTGGGCATTTGTGGCGGCTATCAGATGCTGGGGCAAAGCGTGAGTGACCCTGATGGGATCGAAGGCCCTGCAGGCGAAACATCTGGGCTAGGCCTGTTGAATGTAGCCACCGTGATGACGCCGAACAAGCGCCTTTCACGCGTGAAAGCGACCCATTCCGCCAGCGGGCTGGAAGTGGCGGGCTACGAGATCCACATCGGACAGAGCAACGGCCCCGATTGCGCGCGCCCTTTCGCCCGGATTGAAGGGCGGGCCGAAGGCGCTGTGAGTGCAGACGGACGCATCATCGGGAGCTATCTGCACGGGTTGTTCGCCTCGGACGCGTTTCGCGCCAACTTTCTCTCCGCATTGGGCGTAAATGCCTCGACACTGGCGCACAGCGCACTAATCGAACAGACGCTGGATGCGCTGGCCGATCACGTAGAGGAGCATTTGGATGTTGAGGGTCTTATAGATTTGGCGCGTTAGATATTCACATAGCGCGCCGCATTGCGTCGCGGTGACGGTTCGGGCTCAAGGCGTCGATGAACAGCGAGCCGCCAACTACAGCTTCGAGCTGTAAGCGCGCCACTCTTACTAAAAGGCAACGCGGAATCCCATAATAGCTGCTGTATCCTGACGCCCGGTGATATGACCATGGTTAAACGCATGGATAGCGCCAACAAAGACCTCAGCGCTTTGTCCCATGGGTGTTCCATAAGTAATCGATAGATCAATTTCCCGGGCTTGCGGTGCATAGTTGATCCCTA
>NCJR01000367.1 GCA_002282555.1 Rhodobacterales bacterium 34-62-10 | reverse complement strand
CCGAGGGCGTCGGCATCACCGATCACGCGCAACATGATTGCAGTGATCTGGCAGGCCACCTCGGGCGCGGCCTCGGGGGGCGCGGCCAAGGTCACAAGCCCTGCCCCGATCCGCAACGCGCCGCGTGCGGCAAGGCGGGCGGCCCCGGTGCGCCCTGCCCCGCCTGTCATCACCAGCGCGTGGCCATGCCGGTATTTATGCGCCTGTGCATCCTTGCGCAGCAGATCGCGCAGATCGTGGCTCAGGGCGAAGCGCCGCGGTGGGCGGGACATGGTCGGCTCCTTGCTGCGGATGCAGCGAATGGCTGGCATGGCTGCGGATGCAGCGAAATGGCTTGCATCAGCACAGCACCTATTCGGTGGCCGTTCAACCGCTTTCGGAAGGTGGCGGACGCCCTGAAGCGGGATCGGAGCGGGGTCGGGTCGGGGTCGGGCGGCAGGAAAAACCATCACATCCGGGCCTGAAACGGCCATATCCGTTTATTTTCCGCCCATTATTACGTCAGTATGCCTATTTATTAATCACTTTTCCGAAATTGCACCCAAGCCTGTCAGATTGCACCCCGCCTCTGATTGTCCCTTGCGGGCATAAATGGTCTGACGCGTTCAGAACATAGGCGAGGAGACCCGGGATGAAGAAGATCGAAGCGATCATCAAGCCGTTCAAGCTCGATGAAGTCAAAGAGGCGCTGCAGGAGGCTGGCGTTCAGGGTCTGTCGGTGATCGAGGTCAAGGGATTTGGCCGCCAGAAAGGTCATACGGAACTGTATCGCGGCGCTGAATACGTTGTGGACTTCCTGCCCAAGGTCAAGATCGAGGTGGTGCTGGACGACGATCTGGTCGATGCCGCGATCGAGGCGATCATCGACGCGGCCAAGACCGACAAGATCGGCGATGGCAAGATTTTCGTCAGCCCCGTCGAACAAGCCATTCGCATCCGCACCGGTGAATCCGGCTCGGACGCGCTGTAATCTACCCAACAAACTGAAAGGGATTAGGGAATGAGCAAGAACGCAGTTCTCAAACTGATCAAGGACGAGGATGTCGAATATGTCGATATCCGCTTCACCGACCCGCGCGGCAGATTGCAGCACGTGACGGTTGTCGCCGATCTGGTCGATGAGGATTTTCTGGACGAAGGCTTCATGTTCGACGGATCGTCGATTGCGGGCTGGAAGTCGATCGAAGCCTCGGACATGAAGCTGATGCCCGATACGGACAGTGTCTATATTGACCCCTTCTATGCCGAAAAGACGATGTGCATCCATTGCTCGGTCGTGGAACCGGACACGGGCGAATCCTATGACCGCGATCCGCGAGGCACCGCAGAGAAGGCAGAGGCCTATCTGAAGGCCAGCGGGATCGGCGACACCGCCTATTTCGGGCCCGAGGCGGAATTCTTCCTGTTCGACGACGTGCGCTATGCCGTGACGCCGCACAAGGTATCGTATTCGGTGGATGCCGATCATGCGGCATGGAACACCGATACCGAGTTCGAGATGGGCAATACCGGCCATCGTCCCGGCTATAAGGGCGGCTATTTCCCGGTGAACCCGGCCGATGACGGTCAGGACATCCGGTCGGAAATGCTGTCCACCATGAAGCGCATGGGGATGAAGGTCGACAAGCACCACCACGAGGTGGCGACATCGCAGCACGAACTGGGTCTGATTTTCGGCACGCTGGTCGAGCAGGCGGACAACATCCAGAAGTACAAATATGTCATCCACAACGTGGCGCTGGCCTATGGTCGTTCGGCCACCTTCATGCCGAAGCCGATCAAGGGCGACAACGGTTCGGGGATGCATGTGAACATGTCGATCTGGAAGGACGGCAAGCCGCTGTTCGCAGGCGACAAATATGCCGATCTGAGCCAGGAGGCGCTGTATTTCATCGGCGGTATCCTGAAGCACGCCAAGTCGCTGAACGCGTTCACCAATCCCACCACCAACAGCTACAAGCGTCTGGTGCCGGGTTACGAGGCACCGGTTCTGCGCGCGTTCTCGGCGCGCAACCGCTCGGGTTGTGTGCGTATTCCGTGGACGGAAAGCCCCAAGGCAAAGCGCGTCGAGGCCCGTTTCCCCGATCCGGCGGCCAACCCCTATCTGGCTTTCGCAGCCCTGCTGATGGCTGGTCTTGACGGGATCAAGAACAAGATCGATCCGGGCGAAGCCATGGACAAGAACCTCTATGACCTGCCCGCAGAAGAGCTGGCCGGCATCCCCACCGTCTGC
>NCJR01000366.1 GCA_002282555.1 Rhodobacterales bacterium 34-62-10 | reverse complement strand
CGCATGGCGACGATGTGGACCGTCCCGTCAAGAAATCCGATGGCGGCTGGACCTATTTCGCGCCCGATATCGCCTATCACTATGACAAGGTCGAACGCGGTTTCGATATGCTGATCGACGTGTTCGGGGCCGATCACGGCGGCTATGTCAAACGGATGAAGGCGGCGGTCTCGGCGCTGTCCGATGGCCGCGTGCCCCTCGACATCAAGCTGTGCCAATTGGTCAAACTGTGGAAAAACGGCGAGCCGTTCAAGATGTCCAAACGCGCGGGCAATTTCGTGACCCTGCGCGATGTGGTCGAACAGGTCGGCCCCGGCGTCACGCGCTTTCACATGTTGACGCGCAAGAATGACGCGCCCTTGGATTTCGATTTCGACAAGGTGCTGGAACAGTCCAAGGATAACCCGGTTTTCTACGTCCAATACGCCCATGCCCGCGTGTCCTCGGTGCTGCGCAAGGCGGCAGAGGCAGGGATCGACGTGTCGGACGCGGCCCTGCAAGCCGCTGATCTGTCTGGCCTTTCCCATGAGGCGGAGCTGGAAGTGGCGCGCAAGCTGGCCGAATGGCCGCGTCTGGTGGAAATCGCCGCCCGCACCAACGAGCCGCACCGCGTGGCCTTCTACCTCTATGAATTGGCCAGCGATTTCCACGCGCTGTGGAACCGGGGCAATGACGAGCCCTCCCTCCGCTTCATTCAAGAGGGTGACGCGGCCACATCACAGGCGAAAATCGCCCTTGCAAAGGCCGTGGCCGTTGTCATTTCCGCCGGTCTTGGTATTCTTGGCGTCGAGGCTGTGGACGAGATGCGCTGACGGAAAGGATTTTTCGAAATCCTGACACGAACATAAAAGCGCACAAAGGGTCCGCAGGCTGAGGCAGAGCAACGAACCGCAGGGGGCAATGTATCCCCTGTGGCGGAAAGGCGGACATGGCAGACAATCTTGCAGAGGGGCGCGATCTTGCGCCCGGCGCGCGCAGATCCATCGGCACCCTGACCAACTGGATCGGGGCAGCGTTGTCCTTGGCCTTGATCGTGGGCGTCGCGGTCTGGGGCTATAAACTTCTGATGCGCGACGTGAACGGCATCCCCGTGGTGCGCGCGACCGAAGGACCGATGCGCCTGCAACCCGAAACCCCCGGTGGCAGCACCGCCGACCATCTGGGTCTGGCGGTGAACGAAGTGGCCGCGACAGGCATCGCCGCGCCGCCGCCGGATCGTCTGGTGCTGGCCCCGCGCCCCGTCGCCCTGCTGGACGAGGATGTGGCGGCGGCCGAATTGATGGCCGTGGCCCAGATCCTGCCCATGCCACCCCCGCCCGCCGCGGCGGATCCCGTGACCGCAGGCGCAGCGATGGCCGATGGCACCACATCCGACGCCACGGGCGAGGCGGTGATCGAACCCGCCGCGATGACCACCACCGAGCCGGATTCGATGTCCGCCATGGTCGACCAGATTCTGGCGCAGGTTCTGGCGGGCGAAGACCTTGCCGCCGACGCACCCGCCGCCGCCGCCACGCCCGAAATCGCGGTGCCCGCCATTGACGGCGGCATCCCGCAATCCCTGCGCCCGCAGGTCCGGCCCGCCTCCATCGTGCAGGCCGCAGCCAGCACCAATGCCGCAGCCCTTGGCCCCCTTGCTGTGGCGGCCACCACCCATGCGGTGCAGGACGTGGACCCCGACACCATCCCCGCCGGCACACGTCTGGTGCAACTGGGCGCCTATGACAGCCCCGAGGTCGCCAAGCGCGAATGGGACCGTCTGGCCACCCGGTTCGGCGATTACCTGGCGGGCAAATCCCGCGTGATCCAACTGGCCGAAAGCGGCGGGCGCAACTTCTACCGCCTGCGCGCCATGGGCTTTGCCGATATCAACGATTCGCGCCGCTTCTGCTCCGCTCTGGTGGCCGAACGCGCCGAATGTATCCCGGTCAGCGCCAGATGAGCGGCTTTGGCGCGACGATCCTTGATGCCGAAGGCCATCGCCTGACTGCCGATGAAAAGGCGTTTTTCCGCGACGCCAACCCCTTCGGCTTCATCCTGTTTGCCCGCAATATCGACACACCCGATCAGGTCCGCGCCCTCTGCGCCGAGTTGCGTGAGGCCGTGGGCCATGACGCGCTCATCACCATCGACCAGGAAGGCGGCCGCGTCCAACGCCTGCGCGCACCCCGGTGGCGCGAATGGCTACCTGCGCTCGATCATGTCACCGCCGCTGGCGATGATGCGGCCCGTGCCATGTATC
>NCJR01000365.1 GCA_002282555.1 Rhodobacterales bacterium 34-62-10 | reverse complement strand
CAGCGCCGAGGCTTTTGCCGGCACCGTGGCCGAAGTCCTCAAGCTGAAGGGCAAGATCGAACTCCTGACCCCCGGCAGCCTGCCCAACGACGGCAAGGTGATCGAGGATCAGCGCGTCTACGACTGACGACCCGGCCAAGCACAGAGCAAGGCTCACACACCGGTCGTCAGTGCCGAACCAGCCAAAGTAGGCGCGTTATCCAGCGCCTCCTCATCGCAATGGATCCGGTTGAGTTCCTCCATGCGCGCCACATGCGCATCGGGTCGCTCCTCCTGTTGCGCAGTTCCCGCCGCCGGCTTCGCTGCGCCAGAGGCAAGCGGGACGTTTGCAAAATGGTGGAAGAACAGACCCATCACATGGGCGACACCCGCATCCAGAACCTCGCGGCAATCAGCTGCAAAATAGCGCCCGCGCACATGAGGCGCGGTGATGATCTCGTAGCTTGGGAAATAACAGGTATCCGCCAAGGCGCGGGTTGCCCTTTCCGCCGCAATACGCAGAACCGCTTTTGACCACGTGGTTGACAGCAGGACATGCCGATCCTCCATCGTGGCGTTCAAGGGCACTGGCGACACTGTCAGAATGAACCTGACCCGCGGATTGCGCGCACGGATGAAATGCAAAGCAGCCAGAAGGTCCGCCGCCGTTTCGGTCTCGTCGAAATTATGGAATATCACGGTGTCGGGATCATAGCGCCCTCCTGCGACGCCCGGTGCCAGCGGAAACACGGCACCGTCGCGACGGTCAATCCACGCCTCGGTCAGACCAAGGGTAAAGACAAAGACATCCATCGCCTCGATCGCATGGCGCACAGCCGCCAGATGCATCTTCCGATCCTCGGCCAGTTCTGCCGCGCTGGTAAAGCCTTCGGGTTGGATCTGTGGCCGAAACGGGTCAACGACACGCCCTGCGCTTCCACGCGGCCAATGATCCGCACGCGGCGTGAATTGACCATAGGCGCGCTGCAGCAACTGCAGCAGTTGCCGCGCCGTATACACATTGCCATAGCGCGCCGAGAAAACACGGTAGTTGAAATCGGTAACCACTTTCGGCTGCAGAATCGCATGCGGCTGTTCGGTGATCAGATGGTTGAAGCCGGACTGTGTCAGATACCGGGCGACATGCTGCGCAAAACAACTTCCCGCCGTCACCACGCGATCCGTCCGCGACAGGGTAAAAGGCATTTTGCCAACCGGGTCCAACGCCTCCGGATCCACAATCCCGCGCTCTTTTTTCCAGAACTGCCGGTCGGGAAGGCCGACATAGGGATGCGGGCGGTGGCGGGTCATGCGGCGGCCTCCATGAAGGTTTCAATCTGTTCCAGCACCAGCCGCCCATAGGCGGGATTGCCATGTGTCGGATCCTTCGCGGCAAAAGCCAGGTCCAGAAAACCGTCAGGTGTCATGGCTTGCGCAGGCGCGGGTATCAATGTCGCTGCATGCTGTGCGGCTTGTCGGGCATAGGCATGGCCCTGCGCTGCATAAAGCGCGCGCCGCAACGCAGGCGGCGAAAAGCCCAGATCCAGCTTTTCGGCGAAAACCCCCGGATGCGCGCGGATATGTGCCTCGTCCTTGATGGGCGGCGGCGGGGACAGATAAAGGAATGGTACCCCCGGATACCGCGCGTGGATCTGATCGGCATGTCCAAAAAGTGCTGCCATGTTCTGAACGAACATCGCATGTACTGCATCCAGCGGAATGAAGGTCCGCGCAGGATCGTCCGGGATCCGGCCATGCTCGGGATCGCCGATGGCAAAGGGGCGGGGGTGGTTGAACATGCCTAGCACGTTGTGACTGTTGCCACCTATCGACAGCGCCACCACATCTGGGCGGGCTTGCGGGAACAGATCGAAATTCACGACCCCCGTCTGCGCGCAGACCAGATCCGGAATAAGCTGAAAATTGAGAAAATCGACCGAGGCTTGTTCGGACGGGGTCAGAGCCATACGAACCGCATTGGCGTGGCTCATCCCGATAAGAAGAAGTCTGTAACGCATAGTGAAACCGATTACTGAAACCAAACCTGATCAGGGTAACGCGCATGATGCGCCAATCAAAGGCAATCTATCCACGCAGTTCAAGATTGTCCCGGCACACAAGTCGCAAAAAAGAAAAAGCCGCCGAAAACGGCGGCCTTTTCCCTTAATCGCGCTTCGATCAACCCTGACGGGCTTTGAACCGACGCTGTGTCTTGTTGATGACGTAGACGCGGCCTTTGCGGCGCACGACACGGCAGTCGCGATG
>NCJR01000060.1 GCA_002282555.1 Rhodobacterales bacterium 34-62-10 | reverse complement strand
CGGTTTCGGGCGGCGCGGTGAAAGCGATTATGCCGTCTATGCCGCGCGTCTGGCCGCCGCCATGCCGGGCACCCCCGTGCAGCTGACATGGTCGCGCGAAGAAGACATGCGCCACGACTTCTACCGCCCCGGCGCGTTGGCGCGGTTCAGGGGTGCGGTCAAGGACGGGCGCGCCGTGCTGCTGGACGGGCAGATCGCCGCGCAATCCACCACGCGGCAGGCTGGCCAGCGGCTGGCGGGCTTTGCCCCGCCGGGCCCGGACAAGGGCCATGTCGAGGGTGCCTTCGATCAGCCCTACAATATCCCCAACTACCGCATCCGGGGCTATCTGGCCGAGATGGATATCCCCGTCGGCTTCTGGCGCGCGGTGGGCAATTCCTTCAACGGCTTCTTTCATGACACGTTCATCGACGAGCTGGCCCATGCCGCAGGCACCGATCCGCTGGAGTTCCGCCTGTCGATGATGCGCGATACCCACGCGCCCTCCGCCGGCACGCTGGAAGCGGTGCGCGAGATGTCGGGCTGGACCGGCCAGACCCCGGATGGCGTGGGGCGCGGCGTGGGCTTCACCTACAGCTTCGGCTGTCCCGTGGCGCAGGTCGTCGAGGTGATCGACGAGAATGGCGTGATCCGCATCAACCGCGCATGGATCGCGGCGGATGTGGGGCTTGCGCTTGATCCCGGCAATATCCGCGCGCAGCTTGAGGGCGGCATGATCTATGGCCTGTCGGCGGCGGTGTTCGGTCAGATCACTTTCGCGGATGGCGCGGTGGAGCAGGGCAACTTCCCCGAGTATGACGCCCTGCGCCTGCACAACTGCCCGCTGATCGAAACGCGGATTCTGGAAACGAACCGGCACATGTCGGGCATCGGCGAACCCGGCACACCGCCCGCAATGCCCGCTCTGGCCAATGCGCTGTTCGACCTGACGGGCACCCGTGCCCGCACTTTGCCACTATTGGACCAGTTTGACCTTTTGACCTGATCCACAGGGCGCAACCTCTGGCACACGGCACAAGCCCCGTCACGATTGTGGCGGGGTTTTGTCTTTCACCCTGCCCCAGGCCCTGAAAATGCCGCCAATTCTACGAAAATTGGCCCCGCCTCGACTGTACCCAGATGCGAAACATCGCGCGGCCAGAATGGTCAACGGGATGCGCGCACGGAGTTGACGGTATGCCCGACGGTTACAGGGTCAGTCTTGGCAATGGCTCGCTGGACAGCGGCGACACGATCGGCGGACCGCTGGTCACCTTTACCACGGCCAGCACCATCGGTGCCGGTCAGTGGACATGGTCCGGCACCGATGGCGGAACCACCTTCGTGAACACACTCGAACCGGGTGTCTATTACTTGGCCACTGACGGGTTCGTCTATTTCGTCCCGGATTTCGGCCCGGTCACGACCCTGACCAATGCCAGCGTGACCACCGCCCCGGCCTTCAGCGCACCCGACGGGATCGTGACCGGGTCAGACGGGGCCGAGGTGATCGACAGCGGCTTCACCGATGATGACGGCGACAGCCCCGGCACCGGCGCCGACCAGATCGACGCGGGCGCAGGCAACGATACCGTGCTGTCAGGTGCGGGCAATGACACCATCAAGGGTGGTGGCGGCAATGACAGTATCGACGGCGGCACCGGCGACGACCTGATCCACGGCGATATGGACGCGGCCCCGGTCAGCGCCACGACCGAAGTGCTGGACTGGACCGCGCAGGGGGTCGACGGCACCAGCCTTGCGACAGGCTTCACGCAGGACACCGGCACGATGAACGTGTCGGTCCGCTTCGTGAACAACGGCAACAACAACCCGACCTATCAGGTGGAATCCACCGACACGACCTTTGTGGCGGGGGGCGAACCGTTCGATCCGAACTCCAGCCTCTATCTGTTCGGCGCTGGCGATGCGGCCACCTCGACCACCGTGATCGACTTCGCGGCCGAGGCGGGCAGCGGCATGTCCGATCAGGTGCAGAATGTCAGCTTCCGCATCAATGATATCGACTGGGCCAGCGGCAACCACCGTGATCTGGTGACGGTCAACGCCTTCGACGTGAACGGCAACCCGGTCACCGTCACGATCACCCCCGGCGCGGGCGATACTGTCACCGGCAACACGATCCGCGCCAACGACATTGGCGACGCGCCCAACAGCGCCTCGGGCTCGGCCCTTATCCAGATCACCGGGCCGGTCAGCCAGATCACCATCTCCTATTCCAACGCGCTCAGCGGCACGCAGGCGGTCTGGGTCTCGGACGTGCATTTCACCACGATCCCCGAGGTGGCGGGCGATGACACGCTGATCGGTGGTGATGGCAATGACACGATCCATGGCGAGGCCGGGGCGGATTCGCTGGCGGGCGGCGCGGCCGAGGATCAACTGTTCGGCGGGACGGGCGATGACACGCTGAACGGCGATGCCGGCAACGACCTGCTGAATGGCGGTGTCGGGATCAACCAGCTGTTCGGCGGCGACGGCAACGATACGCTGGTGGGCGGCACAGGGGCGGATGCCATGTCCGGCGGCGGCGGGATGGACTTTGTCGATTACTCCGCCTCGGGCGCGGGGGTGTCGGTCGATCTGTCCACCAACGCTGTCTCGGGCGGGGATGCGGCCAATGACACGCTGTCAGGCGGGATCGACGGGATCATCGGGTCCGACTGGAACGACACGCTGACCGGATATGACGGTCAGGGCGTGGACTGGACCAACGTCTTCTTCGGCGGCGGCGGCAACGATCTGCTGGACGGGCGCGGCGGTGACGACAGCCTTTACGGGGGTGACGGGGCCGACACGATCATCGGCGGCACCGGCGCGGATCTGATCGAAGGCGGCGCGGGCGATGACCTGATCTATGCGGGCGCGGGCGATACCGTCACGGGTGGGGCCGGCAACGATACCTTTCTGCTGGACCCGGCCGCCATGGGCGGCGGCACGGTCACCATCGAGGGCGGCGAGGCGGATGAGCCCGGCGGCGATACCATCGACTTCGGCGGCTTGGTGGACTGGGAGGATGTGACCTATACCAGCACCGATCCAAACGCGCTGTCGGGCACGGCCACGCTTGCGGACGGGACGGTCATCAGCTTCTCGAACATGGAGGGGGTGATCATCTGTTTCACGGCGGGCACGATGATCCTGACGGCACAGGGTCCGCGCCCGGTCGAGGATCTGATCCCCGGCGATCTGGTCGTGACCCGCGACAACGGGCTGCAACCGCTGCGCTGGTCGGGGCGGCGGCAGGTCGAGGGGCGCGGCGACTTTGCCCCCATCCGGTTCGAGGCGGGGGTCTTTGGAAATACGCGGCCGCTGCTGGTGTCGCCGCAGCATCGGATGCTGCACCGGTCAAGCACGGCGGCACTGTATTTCGACACGCCCGAGGTGCTGCTGTCGGCCAAGCATCTGGTGGATGGGCGCAGCATCACGCGGGCCGAGGCTGTGCGGGTCACCTATCTGCATCTGCTGTTTGACCGGCATGAGATCATCTTTGCCGAAGGTGCCGCGACCGAAAGTTTCCATCCCGGCCATGTCGGGCTGCAAGCCCTGTCCGAGGCCAGCCGCGAGGACCTGTTCCGCTGCTTTCCGGCCCTGCGGAGCGATCCGGGCGGGTATGGCGATACGGCCCGGACCTGTCTGCGCAAGCATGAGAGCCGGTTGCTGATGACGGCCTGAGGGCATGCCCACCGTGGGACATTTTTCAGCGTCAATGATTTCAATGGCTTGGCGGCGCGGATTCACCACATTTTAACCTTTGCGCCGTCACTCCGGCCAGCGGTCCATCAGCGCGGCGAGTGAGGCCCAGTCGGTATATTCCTTGTCGCTGTGGGGGTCGACCTCCTCGCCCTTGTTATGGGCGATCCAGCGCATCGCAAGGCTTTTGAAAAAGTCATATTGCGTGAAGCGGAAGGCCCCGGCCACATGCACCACCTCGGACGGGGACCATCCGGCGGTCTTGGTGAATTCCGTGGCAATCCGCACCAGATCGCTGCGTTCCTGCGGGTCATTCCCGGCCGCGGCCAGCGACACCATCAGGAACAGGCCCGGGCGCGCGTTCAGCGCCGCCGCATGCTGCGCGGCAAAGCGGATCAACTGCGGCTGCAAGCGCCCGCCATGGACCGACCCCGCCAGCACAGCGGCGTCAAAGCGCGCCATGTCGAGGGGTTCATCCCTGTCCGCATCGTCAAGCGGGAGGAGTTCCACGCTGTGCCCGCGTGCAATCAGGTGATCGGCACAGAACCGGGCAATCTTGCGGGTCTGGCCTTCGGTCGTGGCATAGGCGATCAGGACGGTCATGGTGGCACCTTTGGGTTATCGCGTTTCCATCTGGCCCTGAGATAAAACCTGTCACCTGACGCGTTGAAATCCTTGATGTCAGGCAGTGTCAGGTGATTCAGGTCAATGGGTAACGCTTTTGGGACAACCCAGACGGTATCACGGCGCGGCCTGCGCCACTTTGCGCTGCCTCAAGTCAGGCGGATTTCAGCACTTTCGCACCGCGCGCCGCCCAAGCCCGCACCGCATCGCCAAAGGCGGTGAACAGCGGACGCGAGACCGGATCATTGGCCGCGTCCCATTCGGGGTGCCATTGCACCGACAGGGTAAAGCCGGGCGCATCCTTGACATAGATCGCTTCGGGCGTGCCATCGGGGGCGTAGCCGTCGATCACGATCCGCGCACCGGGGCGACAGATACCTTGGCCGTGCAGGGTATTCGTCATCACCTCGGACGCGCCCATCAGACGGTGGAACACGCCGCCTTCGGTGAAATTCACGGCATGGCGCAGGGCAAATTTCTCCTCAAGCGTGCCATCGGGGGGCATGCGGTGGTTCATCCGGCCCGGCAAGTCGCGGATTTCCGGGTAAAGGCTTCCGCCCATGGCGACGTTCACTTCCTGAAAGCCCCGGCAGATGCCGAGAAAGGGCTGACCGCGTTCGACGCAGGCGCGCACCAGTGGCAGGGCGATGGCGTCGCGGGCGCGGTCGAAAGCACCATGCGCCTCGGTCTCGGCCTCGCCATATTCGTTGGGATGCACGTTGGGCCGACCGCCCGTGAGCAGGAAACCGTCACAGACCTCGACCAGTTCATCGACCGAGACGAAGCGCGGATCGGCGGGGATCAGCAGCGGCATACAGCCCGAGACGCAGGAAATCGCCTCGGAATTCATCGAGCCGCCCGCATGGGCCGGATACTGGTCATTGATCAGATGATGGTTGCCGATGATGCCGACGACGGGTCGTGCCATGTCTGCTGTCCTGATAGTGTTACGCGCCTGTTACGTATCAAGATATAGCTTTCCGTCCGGCAATGAAACATGAAAGCGGGGCATTGACGCCCCGCTTTGCTGCAATTGCCTGCATTTGCGGCGGTTTCGCGCCGTTGTCGGGATGATCGGCGCGCGACGGGATCACGCCTTGGCGGTGAACCCTGCCGCCTCGATCCCGGCCACGGCCACGGCCGCGTCATTGTCCGAGGTGTCGCCCGTGACGCCGACCGCGCCGATGATGGCCTCGCCCTGCAGGACCAGAACGCCGCCCGGCACCGGGATGAACTTGCCGTCATAGGCACCGTTCAGGGCCGCGACGAAGTAAGGCTGCTGTTCCGCCCGCGCAAGGATCGCGGAACCGGGCATGCCCAGCATCAGACATCCATAGGCCTTGCCGCGTGCGATTTCGAACCGGCCGGGGCTGGCGCCATCCTCGCGGGCAAAAGCCAGCAGATGCCCGCCTGCGTCCAGCACCGCCACGGAGAGGGGTTTCAGACCCATCTCGCGGCCCTTGTCGCGCGCGACTGCAATCATCGTCTGCGCCTGTTCCAATGTGATTGTCATGCGTTACCCCTTTGCGCTTGATGCGCGGCTTTGAATTCAAGACGGCGGCGGTGCAACACCGGCTCGGTATAGCCGGAGGGCTGCACGCGGCCTTCAAACACCAGATCGCAGGCGGCCTTGAACGCGATACCGTCGAAATCCGGGGCCATCGGGCGATAGGCCGGATCGGACGCGTTCTGACGGTCCACCACGGCGGCCATCTTCTGCATCGCGGCCATCACCTGATCGCGGCTGACGATGCCGTGATGCAGCCAATTGGCCACATGCTGCGCCGAGATGCGGCAGGTCGCGCGATCCTCCATCAGGCCCACATCGTTGATATCGGGCACTTTCGAGCAACCCACGCCCTGATCGATCCAGCGCACGACATAGCCAAGGATGCCTTGGGCGTTGTTCTCAACCTCGGCCAATTTCTGCGCCTCGGTCCATTTCTGATAGCTGGCCAGCGGGATGTCGAGCACGCCTTCGACATGGCCGCGGCGTCCACCTTTTGCCAGACGCGCCTGCACCGCGAAAACATCAACCTTGTGGTAATGCAGCGCGTGCAGCGTGGCGGCGGTGGGGCTGGGCACCCATGCGCAATTGGCACCCGCCTTGGGGTGGCCGATCTTCTGCTCCAGCATCGCGGCCATCATATCGGGCATGGCCCACATGCCCTTGCCGATCTGCGCCTTGCCGGACAGACCGCATTCCAGACCGATATCAACGTTGAGGTCTTCGTAGGCGGTGATCCAGCCCTTGCGCTTGATGAAATCCTTGCGGCTGAAGGGGCCTGCTTCCATCGAGGTGTGAATCTCATCCCCGGTGCGATCCAGGAACCCGGTGTTGATGAAGGCCACGCGGGTTTTGGCGGCGCGGATACATTCCTTGAGGTTGACGGAGGTGCGGCGCTCCTCGTCCATCACGCCGATCTTGACGGTGCTGCGGGGCAGACCGAGGACGTCTTCGACGCGGGCAAAGATTTCATCGGCGAAGGCCACTTCATCGGGGCCGTGCATCTTGGGTTTCACCACATAGACCGACCCGAGGGTGGAGTTGCCGCGCTTTTGCAGGTCATGCATGGCGATGGTGACGGTCATCATCGCGTCCATCAGCCCCTCGAACACCTCGTTCCCCTCGGCGTCCAGAATGGCGGGGTTGGTCATCAGGTGGCCGACATTGCGCACCCAGAGCAGGGCGCGGCCCTTGAGGGTGATGGTGCTGCCATCCGGTGCGGTGAAGGTCCGGTCGGGGGACAGGCGGCGGGTCATGGGTTTGCCACCCTTCTCAAACGTCTCCTCCAGATCGCCTTTCATCAGGCCCAGCCAGTTGGCATAGGCCAGCACCTTGTCCTCGGCATCGACGCAGGCCACCGAATCCTCGCAATCCATGATCGCGGACACGGCGGATTCCAGCACGACATCGGCCAGACCCGCCTGATCGCGCGCCCCGATGGGATGGGTGCGGTCGAAGACCAGTTCGACATGCAACCCGCTATTGACCAGCAGGACCGCGTCGGGGGCCTTGGGATGGCCGCGGTAACCTGCGAATTTGGCAGGTGTGATCAGCGGGTGATCGTCGATCAGCAGCTGGCCGTCCTGCACATGGTAGCGGCGGGCATCGGCGTGGCTGGTGCCCTGGACGGGGAACGCCTCGTCCAGAAACACGCGGGCGCGGGCGATGACGCGGGCGCCGTGGCCACGGTCGTAACCGCCTTTGGGCGGTGTGGTCCCCATGGCATCGGTGCCGTAGAACGCGTCATACAGGCTGCCCCAGCGGGCATTCGCGGCATTCAGCGCGAAACGGGCGTTGGTGATCGGCACGACAAGCTGCGGGCCGGGGATGCTGGCAATCTCGGGGTCCACATTCGTGGTCTCGATCTTGAAATCACCGCCCTCGGGCAGAAGGTAGCCGATCTGTTCCAGAAACGCCTTGTACGCGGCGGCGTCATGCGATTGGTTGCGGCGCGCGATGTGCCATGCGTCGATCTGGGCCTGCAGATCCTCGCGCCGGGCCAGCAGCGCGCGGTTCTTGGGGGTCAGGTCCCGCACCAACCCGGCAAAGCCCGACCAGAAGGCATCGGCAGCCACACCCGTGCCCGGCAACGCCTGCGTTTGCACGAAATCGAACAGCTGGCGGTCCACCTGCAACCCGTGAGTTGTGACGCGATCTGACATGGATTGGCTCCCTTTCCGCACGGCATCCCGCCGCATACCCTGATGGCGACGCTTATTAGGACCAAAGTTTCCGATAGGCAACATGGGCGGTCAGGAAACCTGACCAATACCGCGTCATTTTCCGGGCTTGGGGGTGCCGTTCTTGGTCTTGCCCCGCTCACCCCGGCAGCGGTCCGAGCAGTAGCGGACCTCGTCCCAGACCTTTTCCCATTTCTTGCGCCATGTGAAGGGGCGCCCGCAGGTGACGCAGGTCTTTTGCGGAAGATCGGATTTGCGCCGCATCGCCATCAGAAATCAAAACCCATCTGCCGGTTGTCCTTTTTGACTGGTTTGACCGCCACGGGATCGCGGCGGAAGCGGCCCTTGGCGTCCTTGCGGCTGGCATGCTTGCGCACGACCTGTGCGGCTTGGGCGCGAAACCCCTCGCCCTGCCGCACCGCCCAGACCCGGTCGCGCGCCCAGGCTGCGGCCTGTTTCACATCCACGATGGGCGCGGGATAGCGCAACCGCGCCGCCCCGTCCCAGCGCCACGGTTCTTGCAGCAGGGCATCGGGCACGGCGGCCAGTTCAGGCACCCAAGCGCGCGTGAACGCCCCCGTAGGGTCCTGATCCTGCCCCTGTTTGATGGGGTTATAAATCCGCAGCGTGTTGATCCCCGTGGTGCCCGATTGCATCTGCACCTGTGACCAGTGGATGCCCGGTTCATAATCCGTGAACATCCGCGCCAGATGCGCGCCGGTGGCGCGCCAGTCCAGCCAGAGGTGATAGCTCGCCACCGCCATCACCATGCTGCGCATCCGGAAATTGAGCCAGCCTGTGGCGGCCAGCGACCGCATGCAGGCATCCACGAAAGGCAGGCCCGCCTCGCCCTTCTGCCACGCCACCAGCCGCGCGGGATCGGGCACCGAGGGACGCAGACCGTCATAGGCAGGATGCAGACAGCGCCATTCAAGGGCGGGTTCATCCTCAAGCTTCTGCATGAAATGATCGCGCCACGCGAGGCGGGAGCGGAAGGATTGCACCGCCCCTGCCCAGTTGTCTTTTGACCAGCCATCGCCCGCGCCGCGCACCTGTGCCGCGCGCTGGGCGGCGGCCTGTTCCACCTCACGCACAGACAGCGTGCCAAAGGCCAGATGCGGCGAGAGGCGCGAACAGGCGGTGGCCCCGGTCAGCGGCGATGACATGGCGCGGCGGTAGTCCTGACCACGCTCCATGAGGAAGCTGCCCAGCAGCGCCAGACCTGCGGCGCGCCCACCCTGCTGGCGTTGCGGGGCATCGGTGCCAAGACCCAAACCCGCCGCACCGGGCAAGGCA
>NCJR01000364.1 GCA_002282555.1 Rhodobacterales bacterium 34-62-10 | reverse complement strand
CGTCAACGCCGGCTCCCTCGAACGCCATCTGCTCGAAAAATACGGCGAACCCAACCCAGACGCCCTGGTCGAATCCGCCGCAAAACGGATAGTGCGCAAAATTGTCGTGAATTCATCCGACCCCGGTCAAAGTTTTGCCCTGCCAAGCCGTTAACACGGTGACAGGTTCTTAGAAGGAGTGGTCCATGTTCATTACGCAGATCGATATCGCCGGGCTGGATATGGAGGGGCATGACAGCATGGTGCGGGCGCATGTCGCCATCACATCGGACAGCGGTCGGGTTCTGGTGAATTGCCAAGTGCCGATGGAACCTATGGAACCTGCCAAACGTGTCAGCGCCCTGATGCATGAAGCGATCCGCCAGTTGCGCCGGATGCCGGAATATCGCAATGGCAAGCGCGAGATTCTGGTTGCCGATGGCTTGCTGGCCTAAGCCGGATCAGCGCGTTTTGGGTTTCAGCAAGCGCGCTGGACGGATCTTTTCTGCGGCCTGAAACAGGCTGAAGGTCTGGTTGACGTAGTTCACCACGCCGGACAACTGCTCCATATAGGCGTCAAGTTCGGCGGTGCGCTCAGCCTCGACCATCTGGATCGGGCGATCTGGCGCGTTACCTTCGAACTGACAATAAAACAGCGGCTCTCCGCGCCGCAGGATCAACGGCTTTTCGGTATCGTGCCATTCGAACGCCCACATCAGGGGGCGCGGCCAGATGTTGACCGGGAAACGTCCGCCGAAAATCGTGCCCGGCAAAGGATCGGGGCGGTAATCCGCGAAAGTGCCGATCTGCGTCAGATACAGCACCTCGTCCGCGATAAAGCAGTAGGGCAAGGTCATCTGAATGGTGGGCCGGTCGGGGTAGCGCCATTCGGCCTCGTTCACCAGGGTCAGGATCTGGCCCAGCTTGTTGCCACGGATGGGCGAAGCGCCCCCGGCAAGGTTCACCAGAACGGGTTTGCCCTGATCATCCCGCTTGAAGCCGATATGCAGATCGAAGGGGCATTTGATCACGAAATAGCGGCTTTCCATCTGCACCACTGCGGGGCAGCGGGCTGCGGATTTGGCGTGGCCCTTGTTGGTCTGGCGCGAGGTCAGGCGTTCGGGTGCGTCATAGAGGATGCCGCCCTTGTCACTTGTCAGGAACCAACCCACGGTGATGGGCCCGGTTTTCGGGTCTGTCTCATCCCGGTCATATGTCACTGTGAACTGCATGATACCTCTTACCGAATTTAGCCGCGATGATGCGGCGGCGGGCGGGCGCGGTCAATCTGAAGTCTTGCCGGGGGGCGGGGCAGCGGCTAACACCGCCCGAACCCCTGATATAAGGATGCCTCGCCATGTCTGATGACCGTCTGATCGTTGCCCTTGATGTGCCCAATGCATTGCAGGGTCTGGCCTTGGCGGAAAAGCTGGGTGATGCGGTCAGTTTCTACAAGATCGGGTTGGGGATGCTGACGGGTGGCGGGCTGGCCTTGGCCAATGAGCTGAAGCAGGAGCATGGCAAGCGCATTTTTCTGGATATGAAGCTGTTCGATATCGGGGCCACGGTCGAGGCGGCCGTGCGGGGGCTGGCGCAATATGATCTGGATTTCCTGACGGTGCATGGCGATCCGCATGTGGTGCGGGCGGCGCGGGCGGGTGTCGGTGGCAAGGACATGAAAATTTTGGCGGTGACGATCCTGACATCGCTGGACCGGGCCGATCTGGATGCCGGGCTGATGAAGGCAGGCGATATCACCGATCTGGTGCTGGAACGCGCGGGGCTGGCGTTTGAGGCGGGAGCGGATGGTGTCATCGCATCGCCACAGGAGGCGGCGCTGATCCGGGCCTTGCCGCAGGCGGCGGGGCGGTTGATCGTGACACCCGGCGTGCGGCCGATGGGGGCGGATAAGGGGGACCAGAAGCGGGTCGCCACGCCCGCGCAGGCGGTGTCGGATGGGGCGGATCATATCGTGGTGGGTCGCCCGATCTGGCAGGCCGCTGATCCGCGTCAGGCGGCGCTGGATATTCTGGCAGAGTTGCGCGGGGCTTGATTGGCCCCACGCGGGTTGTGTCAGTTGTCGTTGATGTCGCGGTCCCAGATCTTGACCTGACCCTTGCGCACCCCCATCAGGCGGCGCAGCGCGATCCATGAGATCAGCGAGGCAATCGCGAAGATCAGGATGAGCACGAAGAGGTTGCCGCCCAGCAGCCCGATCAACAGCAGAAGGCCGACCAATGCCGCGCCGATGGCGAAGCCCAGCAGGATGAAGCCGG
>NCJR01000363.1 GCA_002282555.1 Rhodobacterales bacterium 34-62-10 | reverse complement strand
CCTGTCGCGCGGGGGATGGTCCCCCGCCTCCAAGACAGGAGCCAAACAGATGTCCCGCAAAGATGCACACGCCTTCGCAGCCTCCCTCGCCGCCACGCTCATGGTCTCGATCGTCGTCTTCCAGGCAGGGGATGGAACCTTCGGCGCCGTCCCCGCCGATGAAATCGACGGCGACGAGGTTCAGGTGCTGGTTGAGATTGACCCGTGGGCTTAGGCCCACGGTTACCTCGACAGGCTTAGGCGGGGCGCTGTCTTCCGCTGGCAGTTACAATAGCCAACCGCCGCAATAAAGCCAACTGGCTCGAACTGATAAGTGGAAATCAGAACGAGACGATCTCCGATGTGGCACGCTACTCAATATGAAGTCAGCTCCGGCGTTCTGGCCTGCCTTAGGATTCGAATAAAATGGTCAGAAGCAGTGATGTATTCTCGATGCCTTCGACCGAATGCGGCTCATTGCCGTCGAGATAGATCCAATCGCCCGATCGCAGGTCGATTGTCTCGTCGGTTAGCGCGAGCTGGGCGTGCCCCTCGATGCATTGGAGGGTGATACGGCCTGGAACCTTGTGCGAGGGGATCTCGACACCTGCCGGCACGACGAGGCGCACCGCCTCGAAGCTTGATGTGCGGACGATGGCATGCGTTCGGGCGGCGGATAGCCGGGGACCGAGAGGGCGGAGATCGACGACTTCGCCGGGGGCGGCATGTTTCAGGGCCATCATGTTCACTCCGTTGCCCCAAAAGTGCGCTGCGCGGGGTCTTGCTGTTCTGCAGGCTCGACCTGCGGGAAGAGCACGTCGTTTTCCAGCCGGATATGCTCGCTCAGGTCTGCGATGAACTCTGCCAGTCCCTCGTAAAGCGTTGCCCAGGGTGTGCAGGCCCCTTCGGGCAGAGTCAGGTTGTCGGTCAGGTGGCGAATCCTTGCAATCTCGCAGTCGTGGTCGTCATGGTCGGCACGCATCAGGGCGATTCGCTCGGCCAGCGGTGCGCCGGTGCCCTTGCGGATCAGCGGAAAAATCAACAGCTCCTCTTTCTTCATGTGCACCTCCATCTCGCCGTTCAGGCGGCGTAAGATGGCGGTCAGCCCTTCGGGTACGTCATGATCGGGTTCGTGCAGGTCCTCGATCATCTCGGCAAGTTTGATGAGGGTCGGCAACTGCTGCCGGTGTCGTGCGTGATACCGCGTCTCGATGTGGCGGGTCAGGTCGGCGGCGTCTTGGATTGGGGCGGCATCGGACATTCAGGCATCCTTTCTTTCATCAGCGAAGGGCAGGAATGGCGCCGGGGGCGGCCTGCGCCTCCTTGACTGCGATGTGGAGCGAGCGGGCGATGCGTTCGGCTCGCTCAATGACATGCAAGGCACCTGACGGTGTGCAGACCTCGTGGGCCGTTTCGCGGAACAGTCCCAGCCAGCGCTGGAAATGCGCCCCATCGATCGGCAACGGCGTATGTGCCGGCACTGGGCGGCCGTGGTAGCGCCCGGTCATCAGCGCAACCGAGGACCAGAAGGCGACCATGCGCTCGAGGTGTGGCCCCCAGTCGGTTATGCGCGCGGCGAAGATCGGGCCGAGCACCGCATCGCGGCGGACCTTGTCGTAGAAGGAATGGACAAGGTCCCGCAGAATCTCCTCGTCCAGGCCCGTTTCCGCCATGATGGCCGCCGTCATCTCTGGCCGGGCGGAGGCGATCTGTGCGGATGGTTCGGCGGTGGACATGACGGCCTCGCGGTTCCGGTCTTGCAAACAAGGCTAGACCTGCTAATAGGTATTGTAAATACCAATTCCTGCAGGGCACTCGCGGCGATGCGCCTCACCTCCTTCACCGACTACGGCCTGCGCATGCTCATGCGTATGGCGAGCGCGCCTGATCGCGCCTTTTCCACCGCCGATCTGGCCAGCGAGTTCGGGCTTTCACGCAATCATCTGGCCAAGATCATGCAGCGTCTTTCGCAGGCCGGGCTGGTGGAGACGCGCCGCGGCGGCGGCGGCGGTGCGGCGCTCGCCCGGCCCGCATCCGAGATCCGGCTCGGCAGCGTTGTGCGCCTGCTCGAAGAGGGTCAGCCGCTTGTCGAATGCATGAGCGCCGACGGAGGAGCCTGCACGCTTGACGGGCACTGCCGCCTGAAGGCGCGTCTTCGCTCGGCCGAGCGCGCCTTTTTCGTTGACATGGATCAGTCGACCCTCGCTGACATCGCTTTAGACTCGGCGCCGGTGACATGAGCAGGAACAGGACACAAGCCATGGTAGCAGCGCTAAC
>NCJR01000362.1 GCA_002282555.1 Rhodobacterales bacterium 34-62-10 | reverse complement strand
CATCCCGCAGGAATGGACGAAATTCCGCGACAAGGTCTCAGACAACTTCCGCGTCATCACCCACGAGAACTTTCGGGTTTTGAAGTAGAAGCGGTATAATCAAATTGCCGCCGTCCTGCATTCGAATATCTTCACCGGGGACTACGTGGATGTTGGCAGGTCTAGGGCCTTTTGCGCACTGAGAATCACTTAACCGAGTGGCGCGGGATCGCCGAGGTCTGGACTGCGGACACACTGTCGGCATCCATTGACAATTCGCAACTTCAATATTCCCGGTGCTTGGTTTAGGATTTGTGAAGGAGCGTGTCTCAGAACGAACCGATAAGGGGGAAGATTCCATGTGCTTGTCCGCGCAAGTCAGCTTTGCCGCCAGCGTTTTTCTTGTTGGCGGCGGCACGGCCATTTCAATTGTGGCGTGGCGGCGAAACAAACGGTATCTTCCGCTTGCCCTGATGCCGCTTTTTGCCGGACTGCAGCAGTTCACCGAGGGCTTCGTCTGGGTCGGCATGAACGGAAACGATCCCCTGACGGTCTTATGGGGAGCTATGGGGTTCATCTTTTTCACCTGGTTCATGTGGCCGATCTGGGTGCCGTTCTCGGTCTACGTGCTTGAACCGGATGACAGTCCGCGCAAGCAGTTGTTCCGCCTCATGGCGCTGATCGGGCTGGCCTTCGGTCTATTGCTTTACATCCCGCACGGGCTCGACAGCAGCATGGTCGTGGTCGAGATCAACAATCAGTCGCTGGCCTATGAAAAATCCATGTGGCTTGATTTCATGATGCCGCGCTGGTTGACCAACACGATCTACGTTACCCTTATCACCTTGCCCCCGGCACTGTCGCATTACAAGCATGTGCGCCATTTCGCCCTGACGCTGGGGGCGGTGATCGTGGTCGATATCGCCTTCCTGCAATTCGCATATATTTCGTTTTTCTGCCTGCTGGCGGGTCTCGCAACGCTGCATCTGGTCTACATTATCCTGACTAATAAATGCGCCCGTGAGTGCCCTGAACTATTTGCCTGACGCCGCGGTGCCGACAAGCACATCCCTGTCCCATTCCCGGTATCCAATACGCTGAACCTCGCGCAGCGGTGACCGCGTGCCGTTCGCGGCACCGGTGCGCAGTTCCACTTCCACCTCCATGATCCGGGCGGCCGCATAGGCCAGCATCTCGCGCATCAGATCCCTTTCGGCCTGCTTTTTGGTCAGACGAACAGCGCCATTCTCTCGTCGGTCATCGTTATTCCATCTGGTTCAGGGTTTCGTAGCCCAAAAAATTGGACGTTGGGCCAAGTAGAACCCGAACGCATGGTTGTTCGTACCCGACGGCATGGGCTGGCATCGGTGACTCCCCCCAAAGCACCATTCTTTGTCTTTGGCCCTAGCCCTTAACGCTCCTACACTTTCACGAAATTTTTTACCGGGGCGCGCTATGCGCACAGGTATCTATCCTGTTCGACCCAAAGGCGAAAAAGCATCGAGCATTAATTAGGCTGGCTGCTCATTCATTTCCTACACCACAATCGTGCTATCGACCTTCATTCAACAAGCGTGTCAGATTGCGGTTCATGCGGAAACATTTCGCCATCAACATGCCGGCCCTGCGTTTCGCGCGAAATGCACTCGTTTTCAGCCTCCTCGGCCTGATCCCGGTGCTTCTGGCTTACGTGATACTGCCCCCCGGCTTAGGCACTCTTCTGCTGGGTGGTGGTCCGCCGCTCAGCAGGTTCTTGCGGCAGGTCGTGACGAACGGTCTTCCGGTTGTCTTCTTGCTGAACTACGTGAGTTTCTTTCTCTTTGCGTGGATTGTTGCCACTCCGGGTCGCAGCTACAAACTCAGTTTCATCGTTCTTGCAGACCTGCCCGTGCGTGTGCTCGGTTTTGTCGGGCTGCATGCCTTGATCTATTTCTTGTCAGCTGATTGGTTCGGATCCTTTGGGGGGAGCCGTGCGACGGCCCTGCGGGTCGTTGCGCCGACGCTGGTGCGTTCGTTCCTTTTTGAGAACATCTCGGGCGTCTATCTCTACGCCACGCTGGTGAGCGCGCTGCCGCTCTATGTCACGGCTATCGAGAATTCGGAGGGGTTGGGCCAGCTTGCCAAGGCATTTCCGGGGCGATCTGGGTCCGTATTGTTTGCATTTGTAATATTTGCTTTTTATGTTATACCGCTTCTACTTCAAAACCCGAAAGTTCTCGTGGGTGATGACGCGGAAGTTGTCTGAGACCTTGTCGCGGAATTTCGTCCATTCCTGCGGGAT
>NCJR01000361.1:1547-4768 GCA_002282555.1 Rhodobacterales bacterium 34-62-10 | reverse complement strand
GGCCAAGTTACAATCCGGCCACGCCTTTGTGAGACAATGTGGTTTTGCCAAAGCGTCAAGCCGGGATAGATGGCTTATATATAAAGTCATAGGAGGGGCGCATGGCCTATCGCTGGAAATCCGATCTGAAAGACCGCGACGTGACGCCGGAGAGCGTCTATCTGAACCGACGCACGCTGTTGTCGGGCGTGGCCGGTCTGGGGCTGGCGGGTCTGGCAGGTCCGGGGCGCGCGCAGGAGGCTGCGCTCAAGCCCAACACCTGGGAAGAGGTCACGACCTATAACAACTTCTATGAGTTCGGCACCGACAAGGGCGATCCTGTGCGCAATGCCGGGCAGATGACGACCGCGCCCTGGACGGTCAAGATCGACGGGATGGTGGACAAGCCCGGCGACTATGCCTTTGAGGACATCATGTCCCGGATGACGGTGGAGGAGCGCATCTATCGCTTCCGCTGTGTCGAGGCCTGGTCGATGGTGATCCCGTGGAACGGGTTCGAGCTGGCCGATCTGCTGGAGATGGCAGGGGTGCAGTCGGGGGCGCGCTATGTGGCGTTTGAAACGCTGCTGCGGCCCGAGGAAATGCCGGGCGTGCGCTATCCGGTGCTGGACTGGCCCTATGTCGAGGGGTTGCGTTTGGACGAGGCGATGCATCCGCTGACGATCATGGCGACGGGGATTTACGGGCGTGACATCCCCAACCAGAACGGCGCGCCGATGCGTCTGGTGGTGCCATGGAAATACGGGTTCAAGTCGATCAAGTCGGTGGTGCGGATCACCCTGACGGATCAGGAGCCGCCCACCAGCTGGAACAAGGCGGCGCCGCGCGAATACGGCTTCTATAGCAATGTGAACCCCGAGGTGGATCACCCGCGCTGGAGCCAGGCCACCGAACGGCGCGTGGGCGGCGGTCTTTTTGCGCGCAACGAGCCGACCCTGATGATGAACGGTTATGCCGATGAGGTGGCCAGCCTCTATGCCGGCATGAACCTGACCGAGAATTTCTGAGCGATGCTGGCGGAGCGTGTGAATACCGCGGTCCGCCGCGTGCCTGTCTGGCTGGTCTATGTGCTGGGCCTGCTGCCTGCGCCGTGGTTTCTCTATCTGGGGCTGACGGGGGGCTTGGGTGTCGAGCCGATCAAGGCGCTGGAACATGAGCTGGGCCTGCTGGCGTTGCAATTGCTGGTGGCGGGGCTGGCGATCACGCCCCTGCGGCGGTTCGCGGGTGTGAACCTGATCCGGTTCCGCCGCGCGGTGGGTGTTCTGGCCTTCACCTATGTGGCGCTGCATCTGCTGGTCTGGCTGGTGCTGGATGTGCAATCCCCTGCGCGGATCTGGGCCGACATCGTGAAGCGGCCCTATATCACCATCGGCATGGTCGGGTTTCTGCTGATGCTGCCATTGGCGCTCACGTCGAACAACTGGTCCGTGCGGCGGCTGGGACCACGGTGGCGGCAACTTCACAAGATCACCTATATCGTCGTGATCCTGGGGGCGGTGCATTTCGTGATGCTGTCCAAAGGGTTTCAACTGGAACCGCTGGCCTATCTGGCCGCGATGCTGATCCTTCTGGCGCTGCGCCTGCCCTTTGGTGCCGCATCGCGCCGCACGACTCGCGCCTGAGGGCCAGACAGGATTCGCCGTGAAGGCGGGCAAGGGCAGCGATTCCCCGCATGAAATCCGGGCAGTTTGTGAATCACCGACGCCCTGAGCGGGGCGAGAGGGGCCAAATCAGACCAAACTGGCGGAAAACGACTCGTCCAGGGCATCACCTGAGGCGTGTTTTCCGCCCTGTGTCGCCGCTGAGTCTGACGGCGACGGGACGGCGTTTGTGGACAGGTCTGTGGATAACGCAAGATATAGAGATTGCCCCTGCGTGAGGTGGGAAAGAATCTTGCCCAAGAGGTGCCGCCTGCGCAATTGATGCAATCTAACCCCCTCAAAACCCTTGAAAAAACGGCTGGATGAAAAAATTATGACGTTTGTGAAAAAAGGGGTTGCGGGCATCCGCAAGTAACCGTAGAACCCCCCTCACGGCGACGCAGAGACGCGGCGCTGGGGACCGGACGGAACGAAGCGGCGGTGCTGCTGAGGGAGATCCGGGTGAGAATTTGGGGATAGATTGAGCGGGTTGCGCTTGTAGTTTGAGCGCTCTCGGTGGGGTTACGGCTCCGACGCTCTTTGACATTGATAGTATCTGAAGAGATATGTGGGCGGTTTGGTTCAGTTCGATGGATCAACGTCTGTATATCGCACCGGTAGGACCCGCACTCAAGTAGCCGCAAGGCGGTAGTGCACAAAGGGGCCGATGACCGGTGTCAGCTTCACTGTTTGAGTGGCTTTCGGTTTCTGATGAAACCTGAAGTACATCAAACAGAGAAATTTGGTGTTTACCTCCGTTCCTAGCCGGGTGGGGGTGCTGCGGAGATATTTGTGGTCGGCAACGTCCTCAAGTAGCGAAGCGGTAGGACATCAAAGATGTGCAGAGGTTCGAACGTCAAGGTTATGTCAGCGATGACATTTCAACTTGAGAGTTTGATCCTGGCTCAGAACGAACGCTGGCGGCAGGCCTAACACATGCAAGTCGAGCGGCACCTTCGGGTGTAGCGGCGGACGGGTTAGTAACGCGTGGGAACGTGCCCTTCTCTACGGAATAGCCTCGGGAAACTGAGAGTAATACCGTATACGCCCTTTGGGGGAAAGATTTATCGGAGAAGGATCGGCCCGCGTCTGATTAGATAGTTGGTGGGGTAATGGCCTACCAAGTCTACGATCAGTAGCTGGTTTTAGAGGATGATCAGCAACACTGGGACTGAGACACGGCCCAGACTCCTACGGGAGGCAGCAGTGGGGAATCTTAGACAATGGGCGCAAGCCTGATCTAGCCATGCCGCGTGAGTGATGAAGGCCTTAGGGTCGTAAAGCTCTTTCGCCAGAGATGATAATGACAGTATCTGGTAAAGAAACCCCGGCTAACTCCGTGCCAGCAGCCGCGGTAATACGGAGGGGGTTAGCGTTGTTCGGAATTACTGGGCGTAAAGCGCACGTAGGCGGATCAGAAAGTTGGGGGTGAAATCCCAGGGCTCAACCCTGGAACGGCCTCCAAAACTCCTGGTCTTGAGTTCGAGAGAGGTGAGTGGAATTCCGAGTGTAGAGGTGAAATTCGTAGATATTCGGAGGAACACCAGTGGCGAAGGCGGCTCACTGGCTCGATACTGACGC
>NCJR01000360.1 GCA_002282555.1 Rhodobacterales bacterium 34-62-10 | reverse complement strand
CGAGATCGGCAAGCTCGGCGGCGCTGTCAGGATGCAGCCCTTGTCCCAGCCCGGTGGCTTCCCTCTGGATGTCGACCGAAAGGTCTGCCAGTTCTGTAGGAATATGCTCCTCGAAGAAGCAGGGTTCGATCCTGGCGGGTGTTTCCAGCATTTTGCCGATCTTCCATGTTTGCAAAGTAATTGAAAAATAAACACATTTCGTACTTTTGAGCAAGGTTTTGCCGATATGCGTTGCCGATCTTGGGTGCCGATCTAGAATTGCTGCATGAAATCAATGGCTTCCGCAGATGTGCCGGGCTTTTCGGTTTTGCTGTGTGCCCAAAGGGGCCGGAAAAAGAGAAAGTGTTCTTCGGGTTGTGTGACTGACGGATGAGGGC
This sequence comes from Rhodobacterales bacterium 34-62-10, assembly GCA_002282555.1. Classification (GTDB taxonomy): domain Bacteria; phylum Pseudomonadota; class Alphaproteobacteria; order Rhodobacterales; family Rhodobacteraceae; genus Seohaeicola. The sequence continues at coordinate 1,895 of NCJR01000360.1, read as the reverse complement.
CTTTGGGGTCCCTCAGATGGGTCCGGGCCGGATTCCGGTCTGTCTTTCCTGATGAAGGGCATTCCGATGCAAACAGGTGTCTTGCGCGTGTTACGCGCGACCGCTGCCTCGTGGTGGCGACACAAGGAACTACGCCGAACCGGCCAGACGGGCCAGGCACTGCAGCTCGAGCGCGAGACCGTCCTGCGTGATCTCGGCTATCTCAGGCAGGCGGCGACGCTGCCGAATGCCCATGTGATCTGCGGAGAGGGCGGCACGTTCATCCATCTCGGTTGGACCACCGTCTCGACCCTCGCGCCGATCGAGCGCTTTCCCTTGGCCGCCCTCGCGGTCGCACGAGGAACCCCGTTCATCGATATTCGTCCCGTCACCGATGTTATCACCTTCGCGAACCTGCCGCGGGTGGCGCGGGACGGATCGGTCGACCCTGAACCCTGGGGCCCTAGCAGTTCGGGAGTGGGCAAAACTTGGGGGTGTCTGTGTATGTTGGTGGTTCATTGAGAAGGGAACTGCCATGGAAGTGCGGATTATTGTCGAGACGACCTTTGAGAACGGAACCACAAAGAGGCATCGTCTCGGCCGTTTGTCCCGCCCGTTTCGACGCACGCAGCCTGAGGGGTTCGGGTTGTTGCTCGAAGATGCGAAGACGATCCTGGGGCAATTGCAAAGTGCGATCCTGCACGACCAGATCGAGGAAATTTCCGAAGCCAGCCGGATCTGCCCGGACTGCGACGGGGTCCGGGCTATACATGATTATCGGTCGCGGGTGCTCGACACACTCTTCGGCAGGTTCGAGGTCAAAGCGCCGCGCATTCGGCGTTGCGCCTGCAATGCAAAATCCGATGTTGTCTTGGGCGGACCGCTTTCGCCTCTCGCTCACTTTTTCCCGGATCGATCGACCCCGGAACTGCGACGCCTTCAAGCCGAACTTGGAGCGCGTCATTCCTTTCGGGAAGCGGTGCGTATTCTGGAAACCTTTCTGCCTTGCGCGAAGCAGGTGAACACATCGGTGCGCAATCGACTGGGCAAAGTTGCCCGGGAAATCTGCGACAGCGAGCAGAATGAGCCGCTGGTTCCTTCAGCCGCCGAAGAGGCGCCTGCGCTGACGGTTTTCCTGGACGGTGCGCATATCCGATGCAGGCCGGAATATCAGAAGCGACACCTCGATGTTGTGGTCGGTAAAATTGAAGGCCACGATAGGTGCCGTCGCTTCGGCTTGGTGCAACAGGCGGTCCTGTCACCTGCCAGTCAGCTTCGCCAGCACTTGAGGGCTCTCGGTTGGGATCACGAACAAACCGTCACGGTAATTTCGGACGGGGAACCAGCCCTGCCAAACCTCGTCCGCAATGCCGTCGATGGAAAGGTCCGCCACATCCTCGACTGGTGGCATATCTCGATGCGTATTCAGCACGTCGAGAACGCCGTAAAAGGCCTGCTGCAGAGCAGGGGTTTCTCCGGCATTCCAGTGTTGTTCAAACGTCCGGCCGAAACACTGCGATGGTACCTTTGGCATGGGAAAGTTCTAACGGCCACGACCAGTCTGCAATGGTTGATCGTCGATTGCACGCGGCTGAATACAGATGATCGCATGGCGGCTGAAGCAGCCCGACGCGTGCAAGCCCGGTGCCCGGACCTCTATTCCTACCTTGCGAACAACATGGACAGCCTGACCGACTATGGTCGGCGGTACCGCACGGGTTTTCCGATTTCTTCATCCCGGGCAGAGGGCTGCGTGGACGACATCGGGAACACCCGCATGGGCAAGCGCCGCCGCATGAGATGGTCGCCCAATGGAGCCCACCGCGTGGCTGTTGTCCGCGCCGCCGTTCTCGACGGTCGGCTAACCGGAGCCTACCAAAGAGCAGCCGCATGACCCCCAAGTTTTGCCCACTCCC
>NCJR01000059.1 GCA_002282555.1 Rhodobacterales bacterium 34-62-10 | reverse complement strand
ATCTGTCTTTTTCATCTCTGATCCTGCTCTGCTTCAGGTCCCCACTGAAGGAAACAACGATCATAAAGGCACAAACATCACCCGTCGAGGAGATCGAGCCGCCTTAGCCACTTGGTTCTAACGATCTCTCGATAAAGCTGAAGTCCGGCCCCGGATGTTGAAGATCACTTTAGCTAGATTTTATATTCCATCTTTGGTAGAGTTCCGTTATCGTCAGCAGAAGGTCTGTTTCCATGAAGGAAATATCCCGCTCTGAACCCCATGAGCCCCACCCTGCCCGGCTCACGCCGCTCCGGCGCGCCCTCGCCTGGCTGAAGGCAGGGCACCTCGATCTGGCTATGGACCTTCTCCAAAAATTAGCAGACGCCGCGCCCGGCGATCCGCAAATCGGCTACGCCCTGGCTGTCACACATCTTCGGAACGGCCGGGCCACCCAAGCGCTCGCCTGTTTCGACAGCCTGCTGAAGACCGACCCCGGTCATACCGGCGTCCTGCACGGCCGCGGCCTCTGCCTGCACAGTCTGGGAGACCGGCCCGCAGCCATCGACGCATTCCGGCAAGCCGTGTCCGCCGATCCCCTGTCCTGGCGCGCCTGGCAGTCGATTGCTGATATAACGCCGTATGAAGATGACCGTATACATGCCCTGGAAGGCGCGGCCGATGCGCTGCGGGTGATCTGCCAGACAGAAGGCGCCGGCAGAAACGCCCTCATAGCCGCGGCCGAAGCCCTCCTGAATGCCCGCAAGCCAGGCCGCGCCGCACGCCTGCTTGAAAGCTGCGCGCCAGAAGACGGGAACGACCCAGCCCTGATCCGGCTCTTCGCCCGCAGCCTCTATCATCAGGGACGGTTTGCGGACGCGTTCGCTAAAGCAACCCGCCTGCTCATGACCCTTCCGGAGCCTGCGTCTCAGCCGCCCCCGGCCTTCGAGCCCGGCCGCGCCACGAAGGTGCTTATCGAGATCCAGTCCCTACTATCGCAAGCAGGTGTCACCAGCTTTCTGGCGGCCGGAACCCTGCTGGGTTTCCACCGCAGCGGCGGCCCCCTCCTGCATGACCGGGACATCGACATCGGCGTCCTCAGAAATCCAGAAGGCGGCCCGGATATCGCCGGCATCCTGCGCGCCCATCCCGAGGTCCTGCTGCCGGCGATCAGCCGTCCCGGTGACAGGTATTTCGGGCTGATCCACCGGAGCGTCGCCATCGACATATTCCTGCACGATGAAGAAGACCACCACCTCCTCTGCGGTGTGAGTTCCCTGCCCGGCGACATTCAGTGGCGTCTGCGCGCCTTCACGCTGAAGACAGCCTCCTATGGCGGCCGCGACTGGACCATTCCCTCAGAGCCAGAGCTCTATCTCAGCCAGTCTTACGGGCCAGGCTGGCAGACGCCGGACCCGGGCTTTGCCTCCGCCATCAGCTCCCCGGCGCTGTACAACACAGATCCCTTCGCCCGCAGCTATTACGCGATCATCCGCGCCTGCCGCGCCCGCGCTGGCGGAGACCCGTCCAAAGCCAGCGCCCTGCTGCGTCAGTCTCCAATTCCGCTGCCCTGGCCTGAATCCGGAGCAGATCTTCCGCCTGCGAATGCCCGCCCTTCAGACTGACCTGAAGCGGCGATTTACATATGAGTCCCCTGCGCCGGAGACCTGTTTCCGGGGCCGCAGCTGTTCGCCCCAACGCCTTGAAAACGTTCACAAATTGTAATCTTCAAGCGTATTGACTCTACCTTAGATTACAAGCACGCTCCTCTTGTCACCCGGCCAGTGACATGAACCCCAACCCACAGGAGACCCCACATGAAAGACCTCATCACAACCCCTCCGGAAACGGACGAATTCGCCCCGATCGAGCTTGGCTCGGTGTCGGAAGAAACTAGGGGCTTCGACGGCGGACCTGCCGAGAACGTCATTCTCAATAGCCAGGAATGACAGCCATGGCAGAGGCGTCGAAAGGCGCCTCTGTTTTTTATCCCCGCAGCCAATTCAGGAGGAGCGCTTGCGCAACAGATACGGCCTTGCAGACGAGGTCTATATCTGCCGATCCGGAGAGAGATTTGTTTTTCTGGATGCAGCACAGGACCGGTATCTGATCCTGAAGGACAGACAATCAGAATGGCTGACGGAAATTCTGTGTCCAAAACCGCCGACAGCCCCTCTCACGGACAAGTCGGAAGCCTTTGCAGTCCGGCTTTGCGAGCTCGGGCTTCTTAGGAAGAATGTTCAACGCGGATGTGGGGAGCATCCGCCAGTCCCTCCTCCACACGCAGCATATGACAACATTCTGGAGGACAAGACTCAAAAGTATCCCTGCAAAGCCAGCTTGCGATTTTTTAGAGCATTTTCTCAGGCTGTCTGGCTCGAACGCACCTGCGGCCTGTCAAACATGCTCAAAATGGCTGCGGCCTGGAAGAATGACGTCACGCCAGACCATAACGTCTGTCTACAGAGCGCCCTGAACCACACCAACGCATTCCATAGGATCACGCCGTTTGTGTTCTCATCCCATGACGCCTGCCGGTGGCGCAGCCTGGTTCTGTTCAGATATCTGACCTTGTGCGGTATACGGCCTGAGTGGGTGTACGCCGTCAGAACAAGGCCTTTCGCCGCGCATTGCTGGATTGAGTTTGATGGGGTGGTTCTGAACGACCAACTCGAAAAAGTCCGCCCCTACACGCCGATCATGGTCATTTAGAGGGAAGCGGCATGTATGCTTTTGTTGCATTGTTGTGGAAGTCATCCTGCAGTCACGCGGAGAAGACTGCCGAAGCGCTGATCTCAAGATGCCGGGAAGCATCACCTGAGGCCCCCTCTCTGAGGCAAGAAGGGCTTTTCGTCATCGATCTTGGCAGTAATGCCCCGCATTCATTCATACCTTTGGCATTTGAAGAAAGGCAGCTGAGCGGCGCGGTGTTCGGAACGCTGTTCCGGAAGGACAGCGACTTCATTCCTCAGTATCCGATCACCGCCCTTGATGCGAAGGACAGGCATGCCATCGAGGCTTCTGAGGGCGCCAATTTAGCGGCAGACTTCTGGGGCAGTTACATATTGTTCTACACCAACCCTGATTTCAGTGTCGTTGTTACTGACCCAACTTCAGCTATCCCCTGCTTCTACCTGCACTATTGCGGCGTCACCGTGGTCCTGTCGCATCTGGAGAAATGCCCTTTTACGGACCTTCTCGAACTTACCCTCAATCTGGAATTCGCTTCGTCACTTATCGCCTATGACAAGATTCAGAACGGGCAGACAGGTTTCCGGGAAATCCGCGAACTCCCCGGTGGCAACAAACTGACAATCAGGGATGACGAGGTTTTCACCGAACTGCTCTGGGATCCAAGGCGCATTGCCGAAACCCCGATGACACTCAATGATCAGGATACAGCTGAATACCTCAGGAAGGCGACACACTTTGTAGTCAAATCGTGGAGCAACGTATTCGACCGAGTTGATGTCCATCTGTCTGGCGGCCTCGATTCGACCATCGTTCTTGGCTGCCTGACGGGAGATGCCAGTGCTCTCCAGTTAAGAGCCATTCATAACATTGCCGGACAGGAGGAGCTCTCTGAACTGCCTTTTGCCAGGGAAGCGGCTGATTTCTATTGCGTGCCCCTGACAGAGCATATGCTGGAACCCGCTGTCTTGCTTCCGCGCCCCCAATCCCACCCAAAAAGTGTACGCCCCTACAGGCAGTTTCTGACGCCGGATCTTCGGAATCCGGCCTCGTATTCTGATGCAACACCTCATGCTGTCTTCACCGGTCAGGGAGGAGATCATCTCTTCCTTGCCTCCCGTTCGATCTTAGGATTTGCAGACTTCGTCCGGAACTTCCGCGGAGGGGGCGGCCTGTTGCAGACCCTGCTTGATACTGCCAGCCTGTCAGACAGATCCGTCTGGGAAGTTCTATGGGGCACTCTGAGGGAGCTGCCGGGACCACGCGCCCCCCAGGGCATACTGAAGGGCATCGAAAGAAGCCGAACGCCGGTAAGCGATCTTGCCCACGATCGACTTCAGCTAACCGGATGTGTTCCTGACTGGGCAGAATTTCCCGACGGCCTGCCCCCCGGAAAGTTTGATCAGGTCAGCCGTCTCTTGCATCTCTATATGGTCAGGGAAACACTCGACCGGCCAGTTCTCCGGAATATGGTTCATCCGCTCATATCTCAACCGCTTATCGAACTCTGCCTGCGCATCCCGGTCTGGCAACTCTGCCTCCACGGCATTAATCGCGGACTCGCGAGGGAGGCTTTTCGGGCTGAGATTCCGGACACCATTCGCAACAGGCTGACAAAGGGAGAGACCACTCGCTTCTTCATGGAGCAGATCCGGCTGAACCGGCAGTTTTTGGCGGACACACTGTCGGAGGGTGCACTCGCGGCTCACGGCCTCATAGATCCTGAAACCGTTCGTTCATGGATTATGGATGAGGCTGTAGACCAGCACCCGCAGGGCCGGAGACTTCTTGTTTACTACACTATTGAGTGCTGGATGCGCCGTTGGACACGTTTGTAAAATTACCCGGTTTTTCCTGTTACGGACCAGCCCTCTGGTCCGAACCTGGCATCTCGCCGGCGAGAAACGCCTCGATCCGGTGCCAAAGGTCCCGTATATTGGCAGGTGAAGAGGGGCCATGTCCTTCCCCCAAATAACGGACATAACGCACATCCTTGCCCGCAGCTGTGAGCGCTCCAAACATCGCGTCGTACTGGGCCATGGAAAACGCATCCAGGTCAGAGTTGATCAGCATAACCGGCGCTGCCATCTGAGGGGCCAGATAGAGCGGACTGTTCTGATAGTACGCCTGCGGATTTTCGAATGGTGTTTGATGGATCGCGAAGTGGCCATCCGGCAGCGTGTAACGCGCCGCATCCAGCCCATAATAGTTTCCGTAGGCATACGAATAGATACCCATTCCACCAAAATAGTGGCTAAAGAAATCCGACCAGCTGTGTGCGGAAATAACCGCATGGAATTTTTGGCTGTGAGCTGCAACATAGAGCGCGGATACCCCGCCCTGACTGAACCCGAACAGGGCAGCTCTTTGAGGATCTGCCAGGCCTTCCGACACCAGCGCATCAAGTCCTGCCTCGACCAATCCCGGCATGGCCGCAATCGGTCCCTCTTCTGTTGCCAGAAGATGGCGGGGCAAGGCTATGCGCGCGTAGAGGTAACCGCTGCCCGCCCAGAGATGGGGTGAATACGGTCTTAATGACGTGGGTATGCCCGTCCCGTTCTGACACGATGGGACGGTTCCGGGATAGACTTCCAGGATTACCGGAAGGGGTCTTCCAGATTCGATCCCCGGAGGCAGCAATACGCAGCTCTCCAGGGTCTCCTCCCGCCCCTTTTTAGATGCGACCTGATAGGCCACCTTTCGCCAAGTTCCGGCGTCTACGCCAGCGAGGTGTGAGTTCACATGGGTCACTTCTCTGACCCCTGCCTCGTCGGCAACGGAGAGAAAGCCGCCCTCCTCGGTTTCCGTCTGTATCAGCGAGGCACCCGATGCCGAAACAGCCAGTATCTGGCCTCCCTCATCTGAGAGTCCATGAAGCGGCAGGACAGGCTCTCGGCCTGGTTCATCGGAAAATATCATAACCTTCCCGCCAGACCGGTCATCCCAGCGCAGCGCCGCGAAACCGTTGAAGTCCGGACGCGCCATGCCCCGCCGGATTGCGAATGTGCCAGCGTCTATGAAGTGGAGATCCCGGATGCCTTCCGGAGTCAGCTTGAGCGGCGCGCCATCTCCTGTGAGACGGTAAGCGCCATCGGCTGTCATGACAATCAGTCCGCGCGGATCAGACCAGACCGGGACGCCTGACACATTCTCCAGAGTCTTTGTGAGCGCCTCATGAGGCCCGCCAGAATGCAGGATGTACCAGTCAGCCCGGCCACGCTTTTCCCCTCTATAGACACCAGGATTGAAGAAGGGCTTCAGATCGTCTCCGCTACGGCGTGCAAAGACGGCGAGCCCGTCTCCCAAAAAAACCGCCCGCTCCGGTGTCTGACGCCCGCCGCGCTCTCTTTCAGAAACAAGATCCAGTCCGCGATGATCGAACATCTCCGCTGAGCCCGTCTCGATGTCGATGATGTAAAATCGCCCCTCCTGCCTCGACAGGCCGGGAGGCCATCCAAACCCCGAAAGCTGCGTTCCGTCTGCAGACCAGGTAAGGCTGGTAGGCGCAAAGGAAAGGTTCGTTGCCACTGCCCGCTGCGCGCCGGTTTCAAGACAGAAAACAGTCAAGGAATAGCTTCGCGCCTCGTCGCCGCTGGGATCACCCGCCCCTGGCCGTCCGGATCCGGATGCGGCGACGCCCGCCAGATACCGGCGATCAGGTGAAACCCTGAGGCCCGCAAAGAACCCCGTCGCTATGCGTTCTGTCTTGCCGGTTTTCGCATTGGCACGCACCAAAAAGCCGGCCTCGGCCACCTCAGCTTCGCCGTCGAAGCCGTTTACGCTTTCCATGGCCGTAACCTCGTGCCCTCGCCACGCGGCCTCCCAGGCCCCGGCGATCTTTTGTCCCGCATAGGCGCGTACACTGCTGGCTGCGGGCAGCATCCCATCAGGCAACGTCGCATACGCCACCTCTTCATCCGAAATCCAGACCGGATAGTGGTCTCCGTCCCGGCTGAATGCAGGCGTGCCTGGCAAGATCTGGGCAACATCTGTCGACATGTCATAGGCCAGTAGCTGCAACTGGCCGAGCCTGTACTGCATGACCGTCAAGAACCGGCCATCGGGTGAAAATCCAAGCTGGTAGCTGTGCGGTATGGGGTCGAGGCCTGGAAGTCTCTCGGGCTTCTCGCCCGTGTTCAGATCATAGCGCCACAGCTGGTGACCTGATTTCCCTGCAAACGCATATGTTCTAAAACTGAAGTCCTCATTTTCATCGTAAGGACGCAGTTGTTCATAGACAAACCACCGCCCGCGAGGGTCGGCGGACGCCGATCCGAACCCTTCAAGCTTCAGTGCATGATCCAGCGTGAACGGCGCAGAAGACGCGCCGCTCACCACCCCCCAGCAGAGCAGAACGCATGCGAGCACTGATCGAACGAGATCAGGCAGGATGGATTGGCTCTTCTTCTCGGCATTTGCACCTGGGCGCACTGCCGTCCCCGTCAATACCACTGTCACGGCTCCGCCCTCAGAAGGTCTTGCGTAATTCAATGGCAACGAACCGCCCGAGCGGGGAGGCATTCGTCGGGTCGTAGCCCGCTATCTGAAGGCGTCCCAGGGAAGGTGCCGGCGGAGGCGCCGCATCAAAGAGATTCAATACGGACAGGCTGATTTCGGCGTCTTTCAGCAGCCCGCTGTCTTGTGCAGAAAACTGGTAGGACGCAACAAGATCCAAGGTTGTCCAGGATGGCATTTTCACCGCCATATCCGTACTATCCGTCTGGTAGCCGTCGGTATAGTTGACCGCAGCCCGGCCCCTGAAGGAACCCTGTGCCCAGGCAAGGTAAGCCCTGGCCTGCAGGTCCACGGGATTGAACAAAGTGTTGAGGACATCGACCTCGGGAGTCGTCACGGACGCCTGTTGCGTAAAATCCAGGATATAATTCGCGTTCAAACCGGCCGAGAGCATTCCGGGCCCGACATCCAGTTGGGAATCAAGCTGAAGATCCAGACCGCGGGTTCGGGTCGCCGCCAGATTGCGTCTCACACTGGCATTGTTGATTATTCCGACATTCCCGATAGTCCCACCAAGCCTTGGCTCTACGGGGCGGTCAAATGAATTGACGAGGCGAAGAACTTCATCCGGTGACGGATTGAAGAGAATGGTCCCGGCCGGAAAGGCAGCGGGGTCATCAAAGGCGATGAAGGGGGCGTAGGTTGAGCCGACATTCCCGGGGATTGGAACCGTGCCAAGCCTCTGTTCGAAGCTGATGGAATAGTAATTCAGGCTGGCTGAAAGCATCCGCTCCCCCCAGTCTCTGTCGAACTCGATGCCCGCCGTAAAAGTCTGTGAGACCTGCGGCTCAAGATCCTCGGCGATACCCGAAACAATCAGCAGGTCCGTGCCTTCCAGTTCCGGATACCGGCCCGCCAGCCCCAGCGCATTGATCACGAAGGATGTTGGCAGAATGGCCCCCGTGCTGGATCGATCCCCGGTGTACCCCAGAGCTGGCGGCGTGAAGGATTCGCTGTAAGAGCTGCGCAACCGCACTGCTTCAGCCGGTGACCACAGAAGTCCGATCTTCGGGTTCCCGGATCTTCCGAAATCAGAATAGTCATCCAGCCGACCCGACAGGTTGAGCTCCAGTCGCTCCAGTCCGGGACGTCTGTTGTCTGGTCCAAAGATGGGGAGTTGAATCTCGCCGTATACGGCCGACACGTCCCGTGCGCCCTTACGCAGCAGGCCATCGGCGGCAGAGGCGAGCGAAAAATTCTCTTGTCTCATCTGACCGCCAGCGGCCATCTGCACCGCGCCGCCCGGAAGCCTGAACAGACCGCCATTGAGAACAAAGTCAACGCTTCCGACATCTGAACGGAAGTCAAATTCTGCGGGGAGAGGCTGGTTTGAGGACCGGGTGGCGGTGGCGTTTTCCATCTGGCTGAAGTTTCCCGTAAGCCGGGCCGACCAGGTTTCAGACAGCTGATAATCACCGCTGAGGCTGAAAGCCGTGCTTTCGGAGGTCGCCTCTGAATCAACCAGCAGTCCAAGCCCGGTATAGTTCACGCCGGAATGCTGAGTGGTCCGTCTCGCATAAAGACCCGTCGCACGCACACTGAAGGCATCGCCTAGATCCTGGTTGAATGACAGCAGGCCGCTATGCCTGTCCTGAGCGGGCATAAGATCAAACCGTTCGGGTGATGGGATGGGATCTCCGTTGGCAAGTCGGGGTGGCCGAATGCCCGGACGGTCTGAAAGCGTCAGGTTTTCACGTTCAAAATACTCATAGGTACCGAGCAAATTCCCGCCAGCCCACCCTTTGCCCAGGGTCTGGCTCACCCGATACTCCTTCATGTCACCCTGCGTGACAGCGCCAGCGCGTAGCGCCGTTTCACCTCCGTCGAAATCCTCCCGCAGGACAAAATTGATGACGCCGGCAACAGCGTCCCCGCCATAAATCGACGAAGCGCCATCGGTGAGCACGTCAACCCGCTCCAGGGCAGAGACCGGAATCATGGAAAGATCCACAAAATCTCCAATGGCTGACGTAGGCGCAAGTCTTTGACCGTTGAGCAGGATGAGGGTCGCGCCAGACCCCAGACCGCGGAGATTGGCGCCTGTTCCAAAGGAATAATTCTGTACTGCCGTGTCTTCATTCGGCAACCCGTTGCGGGCAAACTCACTCGACCCGCCCCCGAAATTCTGAGGCAGCGTCCGGATAAACTGCTCCGTAGTCGTTACACCTGACCCCAGGATGTCCTCCCGGGAATAAATCTGCAGCGGCGAGCTCTCCGGCGCGATCCCCCGCAGGCTCGTGCCGGTCACGGTGACCTGATCAATGCGT
>NCJR01000058.1 GCA_002282555.1 Rhodobacterales bacterium 34-62-10 | reverse complement strand
GCCATTCTTGGTGGCCATGCGCGCACGAAAGCCGTGACGGTTCTTGCGCACGCGGTTCGAGGGTTGAAAGGTGCGTTTCATCGCTCCGTCTCCAAATCAAATGCCGAAGTGCGCGGGATTCGCGCCGGCCCGTGTTGTCCGAAGCCCGTTCTATAGACAGCCGATTTACCCAAGTCAAACCGTGCCCGGCGATTTTCGCGCAGTTTTGCAACAAAAACACCCTTCGCAGGCCGACGATCCGGGAATCTACGGGGGCAAATGTTTCAATTCGCTTGCAAAGCTCCGCAAATCTCACAGGTTTCGTCACCGCGCATCAAGGCCGCGTGAGGCGTGGTGCATCCCTCTGTCATTGCAGGGCCGCTCCGCGCATCTTGGCAGCCGAAGCGGATACAGGAACCAGATGAGATGAACCAGATGACAGACAAGCAAACGCCGCCTCTTGCCCAGACGGGTGGTCTTTTGCGTCGCCTGCCGTTGATCGCGATCCTGATCGTGGCGGGGATCGGTGCCTTCACCCTGCGAGATACGCTGACCTTCGAGGCGCTGCGCGACAACCGCGAGGCCTTGTTGACCTTTCGCGATGCCAATTACGGGCTGACAGTCATCCTGTTCATGCTGGCCTATGTCGCGATCGTCGCCTTTTCGTTGCCCGGCGCGACCATCGCGACGCTGACCGGCGGGTTCCTGTTCGCAACCTTTCCGGGGGCGTTGTTCAACGTGACCGCTGCGACCATCGGGGCGACACTGATTTTTCTGGCCGCCCGCTGGGGGCTGGGAGAGCGTCTGGCGGCCAAAATGGAAACCAGTGAGGGCACGGTCAAGCGTATCAAGGACGGCATCGACGAGAATCAATGGTCGATGCTGTTTCTGATCCGCCTTGTGCCTGCGGTGCCGTTCTTCGTGGCCAATCTGGTGCCTGCGCTGGTGGGCGTGCCGCTCAAACGCTTTGTGATCTCGACCTTCCTTGGCATCATTCCGGGCGGCGTCGTCTATACCTCGGTCGGTGCCGGGCTGGGGCAGGTCTTCGAGCGCGGTGAGACGCCGAACCTTGGCATCATCTTCGAGCCGCAGATATTGCTGCCCCTGCTGGGCCTGTGCCTGCTGGCGCTGCTTCCGATGCTGATCAAGGCGCTGCGGCGTGGAAAGGCCCTGTGATGGCACAGCTCAAGGCAGATATTCTGGTGATCGGTGCGGGTTCAGGCGGGTTGTCCGTGGCCGCAGGCGCGGTGCAGATGGGCGCAAGCGTGATCCTTTTGGAGGGTCACAAGATGGGCGGCGATTGCCTGAACTATGGCTGCGTGCCCTCCAAGGCATTGCTGGCGGCGGGTCATGCGGCCCATGCGATGACGACAGGCGCCGCAATGGGCATCACGCCCGTCGCCCCGCAGATCGACTATGCGGCGGCCAAGGATCATGTGGCGCGCGTGATCGCGCAGATCGAACCTGTGGATAGTCAGGAACGGTTCGAAGGACTGGGCGTCAAGGTGATCCGCGCCTATGGCCATTTCACCGGGCCGCATACCGTGCAGGCGGGTGATGATACCATCACCGCCCGGCGGATCGTGATTGCCACCGGGTCCAGTCCGCTGGTGCCGCCGATCCCCGGTCTGGACAAGGTGCCTTATCTGACCAATGAAACCCTGTTCGACCTGCGCGAAAAGCCGGAACATCTGCTGATCATCGGCGGTGGTCCCATCGGGATGGAAATGGCGCAGGCGCATCGGCGGCTGGGCTGTGCGGTCACGGTCATCGAAGGGGCCAAGGCGCTGGGCAAGGACGACCCTGAACTGTCGGCTGTGGTGCTGGATCATCTGCGCTCTGAAGGGATCACGATCGCCGAAGATGCGCTGGCCGCCGAAATCCGCGGCCAGGCGGGGGCGATCGAGGTTGAGGTCAAGGATGGGCGCATCTTCAAGGGCACCCATTTGCTGATGGCGGTGGGGCGGAAATCCAATACCGAAAAACTGAACCTTGCCGCCGCCGGGATCGAGAGCACGAAGACGGGTATCAAGGTCGATGCCCGGATGCGCACCACGAACAAACGCGTCTTTGCCATCGGCGATGTGGCGGGCGGGATGCAATTCACCCATGTGGCGGGCTATCACGCGGGGCTGATCATCCGTCAGGCGCTGTTCGGCTTGCCAGCCCGCCAGAAAACCGCGCATATCCCATGGGCCACCTATACCGATCCTGAACTCGCCCATGTCGGATTGACCGAAGCCGAGGCACGCAAGACCCATGGGACAGCATTGGAGGTGGTGCGCTTTGACTATCATCACAACGACCGCGCCATTGCCACATTGCACACCAAGGGGCTGATCAAGGTCATGGTGCACAAGGGCCGTCCTGTCGGTGTCTCCATCGTTGGGCATCAGGCGGGCGAATTGATCACGCTGTGGTCGATGGCCATCGCCAATAACCTCAAGATGTCCGCTGTGGCGGCGATGGTGGCCCCCTATCCGACAATATCCGAGATCAACAAACGCGCGGCGGGGGCCTATTTCTCGCCACGACTGTTTGATAACCCTATGGTCAAACGGGTTGTCGGTCTGGTGCAGAAGTGGCTGCCGTGATCCAGTAAAGAGGCATTGATGCTGCATTCGCTTTCGGGACGGTTCCTGATCCTGACCATCATCTTCGTGATGCTGGCCGAGGTTCTGATTTTCGTTCCGTCCGTGGCGCGCTTTCGCGAGGATTATCTGCTGCTGCGGCTGGAGCGGGCGCAGATCGCAAGCCTTGCTTTGCTGGCCGATGAGATGATCTCGCCGGATCTGGAAGAGGAATTGCTGCGCAACGCCGAGGTGTTCAACGTGGTGCTGCGGCGGGACGAGGCGCGGCAACTGATACTGGCGTCGCCCATGCCGCAAGTGGTGGATCGTACCTATGACCTGCGTGATCAATCCGCCCTGGCGCTGATCCGGGATGCGATGGCGCAGCTTTGGGATCCCGACCCCGAGGTGATCCGCGTGATCGGTAACCCCACGCGTGAGGCCGGGCTGCTGATCGAGGTGACGATGCAATCTGGCCCGTTGCGCACGGCGATGCTGGATTATGGCGTGCGCATCCTGATCCTGTCGGCGGTGATCTCGATCTTCACGGCGACACTGCTGTTTCTGGCGGTGCAGCGCCTTTTGGTGATGCCGATCGCACGTGTGGCGCGCGCCATGACGCATTATGCCGATGCGCCCGAGGATGGACGCCGCATTATTGAACCGACCTCAGGCATCACCGAACTGCGGCAGGCCGAAGACGCGTTGCAAAGCCTGCAGACGCAATTGACCGGAGCCCTGAAGCAGAAGGAACGGTTGGCGCAACTGGGCGGGGCCGTCGCCAAGGTCAGTCACGATCTGCGCAACATGCTGACATCGGCACAGCTTTTTGTCGACCGCATCGAAATGTCGGAAGACCCGGCCGTCAAACGGCTGGCGCCCAAGCTGGTGAATTCGATCACCCGCGCGGTGCATTTGTGCGAAAGCACGCTGGCCTTTGGCAAGGCCGAGGAGCCAGCACCGAAGCTTCGTGAGGTCATGCTGCTGGATATCGTCTCTGACGTGCTGGACAGCGAAAGGCTGGCGGTGGGAGAGGCGGATATCAGCCTGTCCGAGGATGTGCCCGGCACGCTGACCGTCAAGGCCGACCCCGAGCAATTGTTCCGCGTGATCTTCAACCTTGTCCGCAATGCGCGCCAAGCCATCGCCCAGACCGGAGCGCCGGGTGAAATCAGCGTGTCTGCCAGCGACGACGCCGAAGCTTGGACGATCCGGGTCAGCGATACGGGTCCCGGTCTTCCTGCAAAGGCGCGCGAGCATCTGTTCCAGCCGTTTCAAGGCGGCGCCCGAAAAGGCGGATCCGGTCTTGGGCTGGTGATTGCGCAGGACCTTATCCGCGGCCATGGCGGTAAACTTGCGCTGGAACAGACCGGACCGCAGGGGACAACGTTTCTGATCACCCTGCCAAAAGAAGGCAATTGAAACCCTGCCGCAGTCCCCTGCGAAAAAACCGCAATCGCCCCTTGCCAAGCCCAAGGCTAAAGTCTAAACCCCGGCTCCACGGACTGGTAGCTCAGTTGGATAGAGTACTTGACTACGAATCAAGGGGTCGGGGGTTCGAATCCTCCCCAGTCCGCCACTTAACCCCTTAAGCGATTGATAATTCAGCTGACGTAGGTTTTACGTCGGATGGATTTTGGCGCAAACTGACGCAGGCATCTTCGGTGCTTGCGGGATTGTGGCCGCAATGAACCGCAGTCAATGATGTCAGGCCTCCGTGATAGATGGCTGCTGTTGGTGGACAATCGCAGTCAGATGACGGGTTCAAGGACTTGAAGGTGCTTGCCTGACCGATAGCCGGGGATCGGATATGTCGGGGGCGGGCCTTCTGTGTGCCGTGAAGCGGTTGATCGACAGTTTCGGCACGGGGTGATGGTCACTCTTGTTTCAGAACCCATCCTCCCAGAATTCGGATAGGGATTGTGTCGCCGGGAACCGCCCGTTGCGACACGCTTAAGAGTAGCGGCTTCGAGATACCGTCAATCTGGACACGCGCTTCCCAATGATCTCCGCGATACGCCACGTTCAGCACGCGACCGGCACGTCCCTCGGCATGCACACAAAGGTCCGAGGGACGTAAAAGAACCTGAGCCGGTCCGATCACGGCCCGCTCTGCCTGCACTTCGATCTGCAACTCTGGCGTCAGTTCGACCATAGCGGTCCCGGGCGCGACCGATTTGACCTCTGCCTCAAGCACCACACCGCGCCCGATGAAGCCCGCGACAAAGGCATTCACAGGTCTATCGTGCAAATCCTGCGGCGTGGCGACCTGTTCGAAGCGGCCCGCGCGCATTACGGCAACCATATCCGACAGGGCCATCGCCTCGCGCTGGTCGTGAGTGATGAAGAGAGTTGTCGTTCCGGCACGGGCGTGGAACGTGGTCAACTCCTCCTCCATCGCGGCGCGCAGATGTGGATCAAGATTGGCCAGCGGTTCATCCATCAGCACGATCCGCGCCTGCGCCGCAAGGCACCGCGCCAAAGCCACGCGCTGGCGCTGCCCGCCGGACAGATCGGCGATGCGCCTTGTGGCAAAGCGGGACAGATCGACCGCCTGGAGATGTTTTGCGGCCTCCGTCCTTGCTGCGCTGCGGCTTTGTCCTGCGGCCTCGATTGGAAAGCCGACGTTGTCCAGCACGTCCATATGTGGCCAGAGCGCGTAGGACTGGAACACGACACCGACACCGCGCGCCTCGGGTGGCAGATGCAGGCCGGGCCCTGCGACTGTGCGTCTGTCCAGTGCGATCTGACCCGTATCAAGCGGCTCCAACCCCGCGATCATGCGCAAAAGCGTGGACTTGCCACAACCCGATGGGCCGAGCACGGTGAAGAAGCAGCCCGTCGGTATCGTGGCTGTCAGGCCATCGACGGCCTTGGATGAGCCAAAGCTGCGGGTCACATCAGTCAGGGTAATCGACATCGATCAGGTCTTTCGCTCAGCGCCAGGGAATGATGCCAGGGGGCAGACGGCGGCCAAGCCCGTGCAACACCAGCATCAAGGCCAATGTCGCCAGCACCGACAGCACCGACATCGCGGCCGACAGGGTGGAATAGCCGCCGCTCTCATAATTGAAGATCACCGTACCCAATGTTTCTGTCCCCCTGGTCCAGAGGATGGCGGATAGCGTCACCTCGTTCCACGCGGTCAATATCACCAGAACGGCGCCCGATGCGGCGGCTGGGGCTACCAGTGGCGTGTCGATGCGCCGGAAGCGCCGCCAGAACCCTGCGCCCGACACGCGTGCGGCTTCCTGCAAGGCTGGATCGACGGCGGCGAAAGCCACGCCGACAGGCTTCAACCCCACGGCCAGAAAAGCGGCCAGATAAGCCCCCAGAATGATCGCATGGGTTCCATACAGCGAGATACCGATGACGGGCAGCGGTTTGATGAAGGCAATGATGAAGGCGACCGAGATCACAAGCCCCGGCACCGCATAGGCGATGTCCGCCAGCAGGGTCACGCCCCGCGCAGCAGTCGCCAGCGGGCCGCGCAGCAGGGCACCCGTGGCCAGCGCAAGACAGGCAACACCCAGACCCGCCATGAGGGCCAGACCCGCCGAATTTGCAAAGGCGCGCGCGGTGACCGCTTGGGTGACCATCACTTCGTGGAAATGGCGCAAGGTCACTGTCTCCAGCGTGAGAGGAACGCCATAGGTTGGCACAAGTGCCGTGGCGAGCATGGCAACCAGTGGCGCAAGCACAACCAGAGCCATCATGAACCACAATCCACCCTCGACCCAAAGACGTGCCTTGCCCAAGGGCAGTTGCAAGGTTTGCTGCGGCGGGCCGATCAAGGCGACCGACAGGCGGCGCGACATGCGCATCTGGACCCAGACGGCCACCAGCGCCACTGCAGCGATCATGCAGGCCATGACCGCCAGATCCTCAAGGACCGCAGGGCCGCTGGCAGACAGGCGTTGCCACATCAGGACCGGCAGCGTGACGTAGCGCCCGGGAATACCCAGAAGTGCTGGCACGCCGAAATTGCCCAAACCCGCAACAAAGGCCAAGGCGAAACCCGCGAGAAAGGCGGGCGCCATCAAGGGCAGGATCACCCGGCGCATCATCCGCACGGGTCCCGCACCGTTCACCTGCGCGGCCTCGACCAGGTCGCGCGGCAGGGCACGCAGAGCAGCGCGAATGGTCAGATAGACCAGCGGCACCTGTTGCAGGGCCAGAAGTGCGATCACCCCCTCGCGCCCGTAAAGCGGATGCGTGCTGCCCGGCGCGGGGGCCAGGCCAAGCACCTGCAACAGCACGCTGGACGGGCCAAGCATCTGGATCCAGGCAATCGCTGTCACATGCGGCGGGATCATGATCAGCGTCAGAATGGCAAAGGACAAGGCAACACGCCCCCGCAGATCGGTCAGGCCAATCAACAGGCCCAGCGTGCCCCCGACCAGCGTGGCCAGAGCTGCCGCAAGTGTTGCACTTTCAAGGCTATGCCACAGCGCACGGCGCACAGAACGGCTGGACCATGCCTCGCTCAGCGCCTCCAGCCCGCCGCCGGGCGACATCAGCGCCAAACGCGCGACCGCACCCAAGGGAAGCACGAACAGCGCGAACCCCACCGCCAGAACCAGCGCCAGCAGAAACGGCTCTCCCGCAAGGCGACGCAGCCCCGACCATCCGGCAGGGGCTGCGGTGATGTTTTCGGACAGATGCAGATCAGCCACCGAACATGTCGGTGAAGCGGTCGCGGTTCGCAGTCTCTTCGGCCAAGGCGCGCGCCGGATCAAAGGGCAGGATCTTGATCGTGTCCCGCGCAGGAAAGCCCGCTGGCGGGGTCACGGCCGGATGTGCGGGCAGATAGCCCATATCGGCAGCCAATTGCTGCCCCGGTTCCGAAATCAGAAAATCCACAAAGGCCTTGGCTGCGTCAGGGTTCTTGGTGTTGGACAGGATTGCGACCGGTTCAGAGACCGCAGAGACACCTTCCTCGGGAAAGACGAATTTCACCGGAGCGCCTTTTGCTGCCTCGCGGATCGCCAGAAAATCGACAAGAAAGCCGTAGAACTTTTCACCACCCGCGACCGCGCGCAAAACGCCGCCATTCGCGCCATCTGCCACTGCACCCTGCGCGGCCAATGTCTCATAATACTCCCAGCCCAACGCGGGAACACCGGTCACCGATACCATATGGATCGTCGCGGCCCCCGATGCGAGCGGCGAGGGCATCATGAAGGCGGCACTTACCTCGGGTGCAATCAGATCGGCATAGGACGTAGGCACGACCGGGGCATTGGTGTTGTAGACAATACCCGTGGTGATCAGCTTGGTGGCGAACCACATCTTGTCCGCATCCATGATCCCCTCCTCATAGGCCGAGATATCGGCCTCGGGATGGGCCATCAGCAGACCCTCGGATTTAAGGCTTTCCATCGTCACGCTGTCGGCGATCAGCAAAACGTCGGCTTGTGGCGCACCGGCCACCAACTCGGCGCGGAATTTGGCCATGATGTTGGGCGTTCCATCGCGCACCCATTCGACGGTCACGCCGGGATGGGCGGCCATGAAAGCATCGACGGTGCGCTGCGCATCTTCGTTGGGCTGTGACGTATAGAGCACCAGATTGCCCGCCACATCGGCGAAGGCGGCGGTGCTCAGGCTCAGGGCGGCAAGTGAGGACAGGATAAGACGGCGCATGTTTCTTCCTTTGGGTCGGTGGATCGGGTCCATGGTGGGACGGCTGGGTCGGCCTCAAGCCTGCAATCGGGCCATTCGGGTGATCACGCAGGGCGGAATCTTTCCGGGTGCTGCGGTGCTGCTCCATCCGTCGCTCGGCCTGTGCTTAGACACTTCAAGCAACAGGTTTGTGACGTCATCCGGCCCGATGTTCCGGGCTGGACGCCCGTCGCGAAACCAGCCCGGCACGCGCCTTGATGTCACACTGCTGTGATGCGGGATCGCTACGTCCTCGGCGCAGGACAGCTAAAATGGCAGGCAAGAACATGCTGGGACAGACTGTTTCTCTTGGTAACGGGCTGCATCTTGACGGTCTGGGGCGTCACTTTGATACGGCTGTCGCGCTTGATGACATCAGTGTCACCTTGCCGGCGGGCCAATTTTCCGTGCTGCTGGGCCCTTCGGGTTGTGGGAAATCCACGCTCCTGCGTCTGATCGCGGGACTGGATACGCCAACCGCAGGACGCATCCATCTGGATGGTGTCGATATCACCGATGCCCCGCCGTCCAAGCGCAACCTGTCGATGGTCTTTCAATCCTATGCCCTGTTCCCGCATCTGAACGTGGCCGAGAATATCCTTTTCGGTCTGAACGTGCGCCGCGTGCCCAAGCCCGAGCAGCGTGCCCGGTTGGATCGTGTGGCGGGCATGATGGGGTTGGGCGAACTTCTGGCGCGGCGGCCAGCGCAATTGTCGGGCGGGCAACAACAACGCGTCGCACTGGCGCGCGCGGTCATCTCGGACCGACCGGTCTGCCTGATGGATGAGCCGCTCTCGAACCTTGATGCCAAGCTGCGCGCCGAAATGCGGGTCGAGATCCGCGCCCTGCAACAGCGGCTGGGTCTGACCATGGTCTATGTCACCCATGATCAGGTCGAGGCGATGACGATGGCCGATCACATCGTGGTCATGGACAAAGGATGCATCCAACAGGTCGCGACACCCCGCGATCTTTACGCGCGCCCAGCGAACACCTTTGTTGCGCGCTTCATCGGCACGCCCCCGATGAACCTGATCCCCGCCATATCGCTGGCGGGTCACATGGCTCTGCCCAAGGATGCGATTCTGGGTATCCGCCCCGAAGATGTGACGATCGGCCCTGTGGGTATTCCTGCGCGACTGGCGAGTGTGGAATATCTCGGGGCGGATCAGATGGCCTTTTTCGAGATCGGTCCCGGCACTGCCCCGGCCCGTATTCTGGTGCGCCTGCCTGCGCGCCAGACCCTGTCCGCCGATGGCCAT
>NCJR01000359.1 GCA_002282555.1 Rhodobacterales bacterium 34-62-10 | reverse complement strand
AGTTTTCCACGCCGCTGCCATTTGCGGCGCTGGTCTTGCGGGCCGCGGCGATCCGCGAGGGCGAGACCGTGCTGGAGCCCTCGGCGGGCACCGGTGCACTGGCCACTTTCGCCGCCCGGGCTGGTGCCACGCTTTTGCTCAACGAGATCGACCCCTTTCGCCAGCGCCTCCTGCGCGCGGTTTTCGGCGGCGAGGTGACGGGCCATGACGGCGAGCATATCGACGATCTGCTGCAGTCGACGGTTCTACCCGACGTCGTAGTGATGAACCCGCCCTTCGCCTCCTCGGTCGATCGCTCCCGGGACAAGCACATCGCCGCCAAACATCTCGTCGCGGCTGCCAAGCGCCTGGCACCCGGTGGGCGGCTGGTGGCGATCATGCCGCCGGGGTTCACGCCCGAACGCGATGCCGCGCATTGGTCCCGCGCCTGCGGTCTCCTGACGCCACGATTGGCGCTGACGATGCCGGGGCAGGTCTACCGCAAGCTCGGCACCTCTGTCGAAACCCAGCTCATGGTCTTCGACAAGGTGCAGGAGGGCGGCGAGATGATCCGCGCCACTTTGTTCGATCTGGATGAAGCCCTTCCATTTGTCGATGCCGTGGCCGCAACACGGACCGAGATGAGCCCGGCCCAACGGGTTGAAGCGATCCCTCATGCTCGGCCGACCGTTCGATCATCTGTCCCGCGCAAGACCGCTGCCGGTGTTATCACCGCCCCCACAGCCAGGGCCAATGCCGTCCGTCCGCTCAGCTTCACGAGCCTTCAGACCCCGCGCAACAACATGCCCATCTCGGACATCTATGCGCGCTACCGTCCGCAACGGATCGAGATTGCGGATGCGCAGGAACATCCCACGCCGCTCGTTGAAAGCATCGCCATGGCCTCGGTTGCCCCGCCCATGCCCTCAAATACGGGCCGTGATGACTTGCGCCTGCCCGCACGGTTGATCGAGGAGGGACATCTCTCCGAGGCGCAGCTGGAAACCATCATCATGGCGCATGACGCCCATGGGCGCGACCTGCCGGGTCGGTTCGCGATCGATGACGACCAGACCAAGCTGACGCGCGCCGATGATGACCCGGATGCACGTGCCTATCGCCTTGGCTATTTCCTCGGCGACGGCACCGGTTGCGGCAAGGGGCGCGAATGCGCGGGGCTCATTCTCGTGAACTGGCTGGCCGGTCGCAGAAAGGCGATCTGGGTCTCCAAATCCGCCACGCTCATCGAGGACGCCATCCGCGACTGGACCGATCTCGGCGGCTCGCCAGCCGACATCCAGCCGCTCTCAAAATGGAAACCGGACCAGCCCGTCCCTATGGGTGACGGTATTCTCTTCGTCACCTACGCCACGCTGCGGTCCGCGGGCAAATGCGGCACCACACGACTGAGCCAGATCCTCGACTGGATGGGCGAAGACTTTGAAGGCGTACTGGCCTTTGATGAGGCCCATGCCATGCAGAACGCGGCCGGGTCCGAGCAGGGCAGGGGGGGGAAACCCTCCCAGCAGGGCCTTGCTGGCCTGCGGCTGCAACTGGCAGCACCCCGCGCTCGCGTCTTCTACATCTCGGCCACGGGTGCTACGAGCGTGCACAATCTGGCCTATGCCGCGCGGCTGGGGCTCTGGGGGCAGGGCCCCGAATACCCCTTCCCAAGCCGCGAGAGCTTCGTTTCTGCGATGGAAGCCGGCGGTGTCGCTGCCATGGAGGTGGTCGCGCGCGATCTCAAGACGCTCGGGCTCTACACGGCGCGTGCCCTCAGTTTTGATGGGGTGGAGTATGACGTGCTCGAACACGCGCTCACTCCGGCCCAGATCGAGGTCTATGACGCCTACGCTGGAGCGTTTCGCACCATCCACCACAATCTCGAAGCCGCGCTGACGGCGACCGGCGTCAACGACGCCTCGGGCGAGACCAATGCGTCGGCCGCACGCGCCTCGGCCAAGTCCCGCTTCGAGAGCACGAAACAGCGCTTCTTCAACCATCTCCTGATGGGCATGAAGGCTCCAAGCATTATCCGCGCCATCGAGGACGATCTGGCGGCGGGCAAGGCTTGCGTCATCCAGGTGGTCTCGACGGGCGAGAGTCTGCTGAAACGCCGGCTTGAGACGATGGATCCCGAGGATGAACTCGTCGAGGGTGCCTTGACGCCGCGCGACTACGTATTATCCGGAGTTCCGGATAATACGTAATATGCCGCGTCACCGTTATGCGGAGTTCGGGATTTCAACCTGTTGTTCTGCTGATTCATTTTCGGGTTTCCACTTTGGATAATCATGATGCCTCTA